>NZ_JADCKK010000005.1:0-84392 GCF_014982935.1 Anaerotignum lactatifermentans
TGACGGATGTGATTAATCCAAAAAGAGCCTCGCCAGACCAATTACTCCCTTATCATAAAAAAATAAGTGCAGAGGGTAAAGCACAAATGATATGCTTTATCTCTTACACTTATATGGTACTAAAAAGTCCCTGTGGGAAATCCCACAAGGACATCAAATACAAATATTATTTTTCGCTGTAAACGCCCAGTTTACGGAAACGTTCATAACGTTTTTCAGACAGGACACGACCGGAATACTGTTCCAGTTCCTGTACGTCAGAAAGCAGACGCGCTTTCAGGTCTTCGCACATGACATCAAAGGAATCAAAGTTTTCTTCAATGACATCTTCTGCCACACCGAAGCGTTTCATATCTTCTGCTGTGATTTTCAGGCATTCTGCCGCGTCAGCCGCTTTGCTTGCGTCTTCCCACAGGATAGATGCGCAGCCTTCGGGAGAAATAACGGAAAATACCGCATTTTCCAGCATATACACGCGGTTTGCCACAGACAGACCCAGTGCGCCGCCGCTGCCGCCTTCCCCAATGACAATGGTAATAATGGGTGTTTCCAGTCCCATCATCTGCATGAGGTTGTCAGCAATGGCCTGACCCTGACCACGTTCTTCCGCTTCTTCCCCACAGTATGCACCGGAGGTATCCACGAAACAAATGACAGGGCGATGGAATTTTTCCGCCTGTTTCATGAGACGCAGTGCTTTCCGATAGCCTTCGGGCATGGGGCAGCCGAAGTTGCAGCGGATTCTTTCCTGCAAATCGCGACCACGTTCAATGCCGATGAATGTAACAGGAATATCTCCCAGATAACCGATACCGCCAATGATGGCAGGGTCATCTGCGTATTTCCGGTCACCGTGCAGTTCTGTTCTTTCTGTGAACAGATTTTCGATATAGGCACGGGAAGTGGGACGATCCTGGGCTCTTGCAGCCTGTAATCTTTCATAAGCTGTCATCATGCCTCATCCCTCCTTCTGCTGTGCTGTTTCAAAAGACGTTCCAGTGTTGCACGCAGTTCTGTACGAGGCACGATGGCATCTACAAAACCGCAGTCCTGCAGAAATTCTGCACGCTGGAAATCTTCCGGCAATTTTTTCTTTGTAGTCTGTTCAATGACACGACGACCTGCAAAGCCAATGAGCGCATTGGGTTCGGACAGGATGATGTCCCCCAGCATAGCAAAGCTTGCTGTTACACCACCAGTTGTGGGGTCTGTCAGAACAGTGATATACAATCCGCCTTTGTCGCTGTGGAAATGAACAGCGCCGCTGGTTTTTGCCATCTGCATGAGGGACAGAATCCCTTCCTGCATTCTAGCGCCGCCAGAGGCTGTGAAGCCCACTACAGGCAGATCATGTTCTGTTGCGTATTCAAAAAGCCGTGTAATCTTTTCCCCTACCACAGAACCCATACTGCCCATCATGAACTGAGGGTCCATAACAAACACAGCGCAGGGCTGACGGCGGATGGTAGCAGTACCGCATACCACGCCTTCCATCTGACCGGATGCCGCACGGGCAGACTCGATCTTATTGGCATAGCCAGGGAAGTTCAAAGGGTTTTCTGTCTGGATATTCATTTCCAGTTCCTGAAAACTGCCTTTGTCACAAATGGCTTTGATTCTTGTTCTGGCACTGATACGGTAATGATAGCCACAGGAAGGGCATACCATTTTGTTCTTTGCAACAGAACGTTTTGTATCAATGGCTTTACAAATGGGGCAGCGGATTTTTTCTTCCACCGTAGGTGTAATACCGCCGCTTTCCAGCACATTTCTTGATTTTCGGAACATGCCAACAATATTATTCAAGTTCTGTGCCTCCTTCCGCCAACAGTTCCGGCAGAATCAGTGTGTTATAATCCCCTTTCTGGAACCGGGGGTTACGCACCAGCCGCAGTTGGTCTTCAATATTTGTATGAATCCCATGGATAACCATTTCGCAAAGAGCCGCTTCCATTTTGCGGATAGCGTCTTCTCTGGTTTTAGCGTAAACAATGAGTTTCCCAATCATGGAATCATAAAAAGGTACAATCAGGCAATCCTGTACCAATGCTGTATCAAAGTGTACCCGGGAACCGCCGGGGATATGCAAAAAGTCTACCTGACCGGTGCTTCTTGCATTGATGCGGCATTCCATAGAATGACCATGCAGGTGAATATCTTCCTGCGTGAAATCCAGAGGAATCTGGCAGGCAATACGAATCTGCCACTTTACGATGTCCACATCGCTGATTTCTTCTGTAATGGGATGTTCTACCTGCAGACGGGTATTCATTTCAATGAAATAGAAATTGCCGTCGGGTGCCAGCAGGAACTCTACAGTACCTGCGTTCACATAGTTGGCAGCTTTTGCCGCTTTCACAGCCGCATCCATCATTCTTTTGCGGATGTCTTCTGTCATAACAGGGCAAGGTGTTTCTTCCAGCACCTTCTGCTTATTCAGCTGCAGGGAGCAGTCACGTTCCCCCAGACAAACAATGTTGCCGAAGGCATCTGCCAGCACCTGCATTTCCACATGGCGTACGGAAGTCAGATATTTTTCCAGGAACACGTCGCCGTTGCCAAAAGCGCTTTTGGCTTCTTCAGACGCTGCCAAGAAGGCATGTTCCAGATCTTCTTCTCTTTCCACCACACGGATGCCCTTGCCGCCGCCGCCAGCGGTAGCTTTTACCAGAATGGGATAGCCGATTTCCGCAGCCAGACGTTTTGCTTCCGCAGGGTCATGAAGGATTTCTGTACCGGGTACCACAGGCACACCGATTTCCTTCATGAGCTGACGGGAATTGTCCTTATCACCCATGGCACGAAGCACATTGCTGTCAGGACCAATGAAAATGATGCCCTTTTCTTCGCAAAGTGCCGCAAACTCAGGGTTTTCGGACAAAAAGCCATAGCCGGGATGGATGGCTTCCGCATTGGATGCCAAAGCTGCACTAATGATATTTTTCTGGTTCAGATAGCTGTCTGCTGCCGCGTTGGAACCGATACAGATTCTTTCGTCTGCCAATGCTACGGGCAGGGAATTCTGGTCTGCTTCGGAATAAACCGCTACGGTTTCGATGCCCATTTCCTTACAGGCACGAATGATACGGACAGCTACCTCCCCTCTGTTTGCAATGAGAATTTTTGAAAACATATCCTCTTACTCCTTTATCAGAGCGAAAGAAAATTCCGCACTGACGCATAATTTTCCGTTCACAAAGCCTTTGCCGCTTGCCCAGTAGAAAGGACCTTTGTGTTTGATCAAAGTGCATTCTGTTTCCAAAACATCACCGGGACGTACACTGTTTTTGAAACGTACTTTGTCCAGACCTGTGAAATAAGGTGTTGCGCCTTCCTGTTCGCCGGAAAGGAGCACACAGGTGGACTGTCCCAGAATTTCGCACAGGATAACACCCGGCACTACAGGGTTACCAGGGAAATGTCCCTGCAAAAACCACTCATCGGGGCGGATGGTCTTTTTGCCGTAAGCAACGCCATCTCTCAGTTCTGCTTCGTCAACCAGAAGCATATTGTCCCGATGGGGCAGTATTTTCTTCAGTTCTTCCTGATTCATAGGTTTTCGCCTTCTTCCTGTCAGTCTTCACGGATACGGAACAGAACCTGACCGTATTCCACGATCTGACCGTTGTTGACACAGATTTCTTCAATGGTACCACTGCATTCTGCTGCGATTTCATTGAACATCTTCATGGATTCTACGATACATACAGTATCGCCGGCTGCCACATGATCCCCTACGGACACATAAGGTGCCGCACCAGCCTGAGGTGCCATATAAACAGTACCTACCAGAGGTGTTTTCTGTTCATACAGATCTTCTTCAGGCGCAGCGGGAGCTGCAGGTGCCGCAGGTGCTTCTGCTGCTGCAACGGGCACAGCTTCCACAGGAACAGCCGCAGGCACTACCACAGCAGGTGCCACAGGAGCAGATACTGCTTCCAGCACCAGTCTGTTGTCGCCTTCTGTCAAATCCAGTTTGGTCAAACCGTTATCTTTCAAAATTTTTGCCAATTCAGCAATCTTTGTTGTTTCCATCTATCTCACCCTTTGAATTTTCTAAATGCGATGCAGGCATTGTGACCGCCAAAGCCCAGAGAAGTGGACAGAACTGCTTCCAGTTCCGCTTCTTCCGCTACATTGGGTGTATAGTGCAGATCACAAACTTCATCCTGTTCCAGCAGGTTAATGGTGGGAGGTACCAGAGAGTGATTCATGGCACAGATTGCAGCGATGGCTTCTGCCGCACCTGCTGCACCCAGCATATGACCTGTCATGGATTTTGTAGAGCTTATATGTACTTTCTGCGCGTCTTCTTCGCCCAGAGCCTTACGGATGGCATTTGTTTCTGTTTTATCGTTCAAGGCTGTACCTGTACCATGGGCGTTGATGTAGATTTTTTCTGCGGGAACGCCTTCCAGTTCAGCCATTGCGTCTTTGATCGCTCTTGCGCTGGCTACTGCTGTTTCATCGGGAGCTGTTACATGGTGTGCGTCACAGGTGGAACCATAGCCGCATACTTCCGCGTAAATCTTTGCGCCTCTTGCTTTTGCGTGTTCATACTCTTCCAGAATCAGTGTGGCTGCGCCTTCTCCCATAACGAAACCGCCGCGGCGTTTGTCAAAAGGCAGAGATGCTGCGTTAGGATCTTCAGAAGGGTTCAGTGCCATACATGCGCCAAAGCCTGCCACTGCCAGATTGGTGATGGCTGCTTCACTACCACCGCAGATAGCCGCTGTTGTGTAGCCGTGACGGATTGCACGATATGCTTCGCCGATACATGTAGTACCTGTAGCACATGCAGTTGTCATGGAAACGCAAGGACCCTGTGCATGATATTTGATGGCAATGTTGCCTGCTGCGATATTGCTGATCATTTTAGGGATGAACAGAGGAGAAACACGTCTGGGACCTTTTTCTTCCAGTGCTTTATAGGATTCTCCAAATGTTTCAAAACCACCGATACCGCTGCCAAAGTATACGCCCAGTTCTTCAGGGGCGATTTTTCCTTCCAGTTCGCTGTCAGCCATGGCTTCTGCCGCAGATGCCAGCGCATACTGTGTGAAACGGTCCAGCTTCTTTGCGGACAGTTTATCCATGCAGCACAGAGGATCGAAATCCTTTACTTCTGCTGCCAGTTTATATTTGGATTCGGATACGTCAAAACGGGTAATCATACCGATGCCGTTTTTGCCTGTTTTCAGACCTTCCCAGAAATCAGCCACGTTGTTGCCGATGGGCGTTACCGCACCCAAACCTGTTACTACGACTCTTTTCATAAAGTACCTCCTACATGGCCAGACCGCCGTCGATGCGGATCACTTCACCAGTGATATAATCGGACTGGTCGCTTGCCAAAAACAGCGCAAGGTTTGCAATGTCTTCGGGCTGCGCAAATCTTTTCATTGGAATATGATCGACTAATGCGTTATTTTCAGACAGATTTTCTGTCATGTCTGTTGCTACAAAACCGGGCGCAATGGCATTGCAGTTCACATTGCGGCTAGCCAGTTCTTTTGCAACGGATTTTGTCAGCCCAATGAGCCCCGCCTTGGAAGCGGAGTAGTTTGTCTGACCGGGATTGCCCATCAGACCGGATACAGAGCTGATATTGATAATCTTGCCGCTTTTCTGTTTCATGAAAACAGGGTAAAGCTGCTTGATCATATAGAAAGCGCCTTTCAGATTGGTATCCACAACGCTGTCGAAGTCGGGAACCTTCATCATAGGCACCAGTTTGTCCTTGGTAATGCCGGCATTGTTTACCAGAATATCAGCGCCGCCGAAATCTTTGATAATCTGTTTGCAGACTGCGGCAACCTGTTCCGCGTCCGCCACGTTGCACTGGTAAGCTTCTGCCTTTACACCCATTTCCTGCAGAGCTGCTTTTGTTTCTTCTGCTTTCTGGGTATTGCCTGCATACAGCAGCGCAATGTTTGCGCCCTGTTCTGCGAATCTTTTACAAATGGCCGCACCGATACCACGGGAACCGCCTGTAACAATGGCTGTTTTTCCTTTCAACATATCTTAGCGTACCTCCTCTGCTACCTGGCGAGCTTCTTCCATGTTGGAAACAGCATACACTTTGCTGTCGGGAAGAATGCGGCTGATGAGTTTCTTCAGTGTGGTGCCAACGCCCACTTCGATGAAAGTATCAAAGCCGTCTGCTGCCATATTTTCAATGCTTTCCTGCCAACGCAGGGAATGGTTGATCTGTTTTTCCATCAAATCTCTTACTTCTGCTGTGTAAGGTTTTGTTGTATAGTTGGAATATACAGTCATTTCGGGCTGTTTTACATCTACAGCCTTCAGTGCTTCTGCAAATTCCTGAGATGCTTCATCCATAAAAGGAGAATGGAAACCGCCGCCTACGGCTACGGGCAGACATCTGCCGCCAGCTTCCTTTACATCTTTTCCGAAACTGTCGAGTTCATCTTTTTTCCCGGCAACAACCAGCTGACCGGGTCCATTGTAGTTTACAGGGAACACATTGGGGTATTTTTCCGCTAGTGCTTCCACCTGTGCATTTTCCATTTTCATCACCGCTACCATAGATGCGGGATGTTCTTTTGCAGCTTTTCCCATGGCTGCCCCTCTCGCGCAGGCCAAACGGAACCCATCTTCAGGGCTGTAAGCGCCTGCAAAAGCCAATGCTGGGATTTCTCCCAGGGAAAAACCTGCCACAGCCTCAGGCACAATGCCTTCTTCCTGCAGTGCAATTGCTGCTGCGATGTCTGCCAGATACAGACAGGGCTGTGTATTTTCTGTAATTTTCAATTCTTCGGCTGTACCTTCAAAGCACTGCTGCAAAGTGCCGGGGCGGATTTCCTCCGCCCGAGCAAACAGTTCTTTTACGCTTTCGTTGTTTTCGTAAAAGTCCTTGCCCATACCGGCCTTCTGCGCGCCCTGCCCTGAAAAGACAAAGGCTATTTTACCCATTTTGCAGCTCCTTTCAGCAGTTCTTCCGCTTCGGTCGCGATTTCTTTCACGATTTCCGCTGCGGGCTGTTCTTTCTTCACCATACCGGAGATCTGACCTGCCAGGAAGCAGCCAGCTTTTGTATCGCCTTCTACAGCTGCTTTACGCAGTGCGCCAACGCCCAGTTCTGCCACATCTTCCGCTGTGGTTTCCGGTGCATATTCCACTTTCAGGAATTCACGGCTGAAAGGATTTTTCAGACAACGGCAAGTGTTGCCGCCAAAACGTCTGCCTGTGGTAACGGTAGAAATGTCAGTTGCTTTCAGAACCATGTCTTTGTAGTTCTGGTGCACACCGCATTCTTCTGCCAGCAGGAAACGAGTACCCATCTGTACGCCTACTGCGCCCAGCATGAATGCCGCTGCCATACCGCGTCCGTCACCGATGCCGCCTGCTGCCAGTACAGGAATGTTCACAGCGTCGCATACCTGAGGCACCAGAGGCATTGTTGTCATTTCCCCGATATGCCCGCCGGATTCGCCGCCTTCTGCGATAACAGCGGAAGCACCAGCTTTTTCCATCATTTTTGCTGCCGCAACAGATGCAACAACGGGAATGACGGTGATGTTTGCTTCCTTCCACATTCCCATGTATTTTTTTGGCATACCTGCGCCTGTGGTAACAACAGCTACCTTTTCTTCAGCCACGATTTTTGCCACTTCATCCACATGGGGGCTCATCAGCATGATATTCACGCCAAAAGGTTTGTCTGTCAGTTCTCTGGCAATACGAATCTGTTCACGCAGGTAGTCGCCGCCTGCGTTCATGGCAGAGATGATGCCCAGACCGCCGCCATTGGAAACGGCTGCTGCCAGTTTACCATCTGCAATCCAAGCCATGCCCCCCTGAAAGATGGGGTATTCAATGCCTATCATTTCGCAAATCGGTGAAACAATCATTTCTTTCCCTCCAATTAGTTCTGTTTGCTTTCGATCATTTTAACCAGATCAGCAACAGTTTCTACTTTGTTGTCGCCCATTTCGATTTCTGTGCCCAGTTCTTCTTCCAGGCTCATGAGCAGTTCCATAACGTCCAGAGAGTCGATCCCCAGATCAGCAAATTTTGTTTCCATTGTGATTGTGGAAACTTCACATTCCAGTTTTTCTGCCAACAGTGCTGCGATTTTTTCAAATACCATGATGCATTCTCCTTTTCTTCTTTAAAAAAATGATTTCGTCTTGTTCAGGGCAGCAAGCTGTCCCCAATATTTCCGCATGATGCGGACTTGTATATGATGCCTTTTCGGCTCATTACCATCTTACAATGCAGGCTGCACTTGCCAGACCGCCGCCGAAAGCAGGCAGCAGCAGCAGATCGCCTTTTTGCAGCATTCCCTTGCGGTTCATTTCATCCAGCGCAATGGGGATGCTTGCAGAGGAAGTATTGCCGTAACGGTCAATATTCACATAAAATTTCTCCTTAGGCACTTTCAGCATTACGCTTGCAAAGTCAATGATACGCTGATTTGCCTGATGTGGTACGATGTACTTAATATCCTCAAATGTCAGACCATTCTGCTTAAGCAGATATTTTGTATCGTGACAGATGGCGTTTACAGCAAACTTGAATGTATCCTGTCCACGCATATGGATATAAGGTTTTTTCTGTTCTCCTTCAAAGAAAGGAGATTTCCCGATGAGCTGGGGAATGTCGATGACATTGTTGCCGCCTTTTACATGGAATACAGAGTCCAGGTAGTTGTCACCTTCACCCAGAACCACTGCCCCTGCGCCATCACCAAAAATAACACAGGTGCTTCTGTCCTCCCAGTCTACGATACGGCTCAATCTTTCAGCGCCAATGACAAGGACTTTTTTCGCCTTACCTCTGGCAAAGAATCCTGCTGCTGTTTCCAGTGTGAAAACAAATGCGGAACATGCCGCGTTGATGTCCATGGTCATGCAGTCCAGACCCAGAATATTCTGAATCATACAGGAAACAGAAGGAGAAATGGATTCCCCGCTGACACTGGCTGCCAGGATCAGATCGATTTCTTCCTTTTTCACACCGCTGTTTTCCAGTGCTGCCAGTGCTGCTTTGGCGCCCATGTCTGCCGCCGTTTCGTTTGTGCTGACGTGGCGTTCTTTTACGCCGACGCGCTGCATGATCCATTCATCGTTTGTATCTACGATTTTAGACATATCATCATTGGTTACCACTCTGGGAGGCACATACATGCCCGTTCCCAATATCGAAAAACTCATTCTTTTTTCCTCCTGCAATATGCAATCTTTTGTGCTTACGATATTTAGTCCCCGTTTCGGCAAAAAGGTTACAGGAAATTGATATTTTTTTGCACTTTTTTCCAAACAAAAAGGAAACTGACTTTTTATCGTAGTAAAAGCCCCTTTGTTCCCCCGTCAGCCTCTTTTTCTCATCCGCATCCACAGCATCACCAGCAGGCACCAGGAAGCACAGACATAGGATAAAAACCCAATGCCGATAAGCATTCTTCTATGCCGCATTTTTTCCGCCAATCGGCAAAATTCCTGTTCTGCTGTGTTTTCTGCTGGAATCTGTCCCATTCCGGAGGGTCTTTGAGAAAATCTGCGATATTGTTTGTAATACTGACGACAATCGGGACAAGTCCGCAAATGCGCCGCCACACTGTTTTTTGTCACTGGATTTGCCAGCCCATCCTGATACAGGGTCACCAAGTCCATGACGATCTCACATGGCAAATTCATCTTTCAACACCTCCATCATTTTTTTCTTTGCGCGGAAAAAAATCACCTTTGCGGAATTTTCACTGATCTTCAGCGCCAGCGCGATCTGTGAAAAGGGCAGTTCCGCATAGATTCGCAGCAGCACCACATCCCGGTATTTTTTCGGAATTTCCTTTACCATGGCGCGGACTGCTTTTTCCACATATTTCTTATGGACATATTCTTCCGGGTCTGCATTCTGCGTATAATAGGTATTGACTACCAGGTCCAGATTGGCAGAATCCAGATGCAGTTTGTTGCGTTTGAGATATTTGAAATAAACATGCTTTCCGATGGATGCCAGCCAGGTAAAAACTTCGCACTCTCCGCGAAAACGGTGAAAGGACATATATGCCTGCAAGAACGTTTCCTGCGCCAGGTCTTCCGCCAAGGCGCGATCCCCGCACAGACGGTGCAAAAAAGCATATACTCTGTCATAATATGCTCGATAGAGCATTTCAAATGAATTCACCTGCTCACCCCCGTTCGCCTGTTTCGCATTACAGTATACCATAAGAAACATGGAAAATCCAGTAACTTTCTATGGCTTCTTTCGCAAATGGGCAGTAAAAAGGACAGATTTCGCTTTCTGGGGCAAAAAAAATTTATTTTCATCTTGACAATTTTATAAAAATAGCGCAAAATATTAGTGTTGTGTATCGGTGTGTGGCTCAGTTTGGTAGAGCGCTACGTTCGGGACGTAGAGGCCGCAGGTTCAAATCCTGTCACACCGATAGACCCGCCGCAGGCATCTGTTTGCGGCGTTTTTTATTGCCTAAAAACCCCCTGATTCCAAAGCCTGGACAGGGGTTTTTCTTTTGCCGTCTTTTCCTCAGCGGCACATATACAAAAGGGGATATGGATTCCCCTGCTCATCCAAATCGGTTCTTTTGTAAACGGAAAATCCCATATGCTCATAAAAACCAATAGCCTGAGGATTTTGCTCATTGACTGTCACCTGCTTTATTTTTTCATCACAATCTGCCCGTTCCAGCAGTTGCTTTCCCAATCCTTTTCCACGTTCCGCAGACGCAATGAACAGCATCTCCAAAGACCTTTTTCCGTTCCCATAAACGCCACAGGCTGTCCTGCTTTTGTTGCCATATACAAACGTGCCACCCCTTCTATGGCTTGCGGCACATAAGGCTTAATGCCGTTTATCTCATCATCAGACAAAAACAGATGGGTTGCTCTGACAAAATCCTCCCACACCGCCAGCAGCTGCTCCACCAGCATGGGCGTTCTTTCCTTTACTTCCATGATTTTCATATTGTTCTCCGCCATTCTCTCCATGAAAAAAGGAACCGTTCCATGGTTCCTTTTTCAACTTTTTATCATTCTTTTTCTGCAGCTTCAAAAATTTCTTCTGCGGATTTTTTGTAATATCCTGTGCTGTCTTCTGCAACAGTTGCCGCAATCTTTGTGCCATAGTACATACGGCAGGCTTCCGCAGCATCCATACGATGTGCCTTTGCCATCCGTCCAACGACATCAATGAGCAGTTCTGTTCTTTCTTCATAATGCCCATAAGTATCTTCTTCCGCATCTCTTTCCAGCGCCATCATCCCGTCGATCATGCCGATGTAAAAAGAGGTATCCATTTCCGGGAATTGGTTTCTGGTATCCTGCAGCAGCTGGATCACACCATTTTTGTCAAAGGCTTCAAAAACCTTATGTCCGGGAATGTTTTTTGCATAGCTGTAATATTCGATGCAGGAAACGATCATTCTCAATTCATCCATTTCTGCACGCTCCTTTCCTTCTGTATCATACCTGTTTTTTGGCAAAATTTCAACAGCCGTTTTCGTTTTTGCTTGACAAGTGACGAAAGAAAATGCAGTATGTTGTTATAAAAAGAAAAAGGAGCGATATGACATGATTTCTGTTACCATAGACGAAAGCATCAAAGAACGTTGTCCCGAAGCGGTACTGGGACTTTTGCAGTGCAAAGTTAATGTACATCCCGATGATGAAGAATTCCTTGCACTGCTCAACAGCAAGATTGCAGAACTGTCTGAAGTGGAACTGTCTCAGGCAAACAAACGGGACTACATCCAGTCCACCCGCAAAGCATACAAAGCACTGGGCAAAGAACCCAACCGCTACCGCAATTCCTGTGAAGCCATGTGCCGCAGAATTGCCAAAGAACGTGGGCTTTACTACATCAATAATGTGGTAGACATCAATAACTACCTTTCTATTCTGTCCGGTTATTCCACGGGTACTTACGATTTGGCACATGTTACTGGCGGCATCACCTGGAAACGTGCCCCCGAAGGCACCGCTTATCAGGGCATCGGCAAAGATGTGCTGAATATTGAGTTCCTTCCTGCCCTTTTTGATGAAGAAGGTCCCTTCGGCAATCCCACCAGCGACAACACCCGTGCCATGATTACCGACGACACCAAAGAAATCCTGCTTGTATACTACACCTTCAATGGCGGTCAGGAACTGGAATCCCTGCTGGAACTGTCCAAAGAACTGCTGGAAAAACATGCGGCAGGAACAGACTTTGAAATTCAGATTTTGAAATAAGATATTCTGAAATACAAAAAGATGGCAGATATAAAATCTGCCATCTTTTTTATATACATTTTCTTACTTTATCCTTCTACCGCAAAAGATTTCAGTCTGTTTGCCGCTTCCTCATCCACATAAACTTCCAGCAATACCCCTTCTGCTGTATGTTCTTCCCGGATGATTTCGCATCTGCCATGTACCCAGCCTGCCAGAGCGCCTTCTGTATAAGGCAGCAGTACCGTCATGGACTTACGGAAGCTTTTCAGCAGTTTTTCAATGGTTGCCAGCATCTGTTCCAGCCCCATCTGCTTCCCTGCGGAAATCTGTACGATTTCCCTTGCCATTCTGTCCATGGGCAAAGGCAGTTCCACTTCTCTGTCCATTTTGTTATAAACGGTAATAACGGGTGTATCTTCGCAGCCCAGACCTCTCAAAGTGTCATATACCACTCGCATCTGTTCTTCTCTGTTGGGATTGGACGCATCCACCACATGGAGGAGAATATCTGCATACTTCAATTCTTCCAGTGTTGCACGGAATGCCTGAATCAGATGGTGGGGCAGCTTCTGGATGAAACCTACCGTATCTGTCAGCAGAATTTCAGAACCGCCAGGCAGTTCCACCTTTCTGGTTGTGGTATCCAGTGTGGCAAAAAGTTTATCCTCCGCCAGTACGCCAGCCTGTGTCAGTACATTCAATGTAGTAGATTTCCCCGCATTGGTATAGCCTACCAAAGAAACCACAGGAGTGCCTTTTTTGCTGCGCTGACTACGCAAAAGTTCCCGATGGGTCTGGATTTCTTTCAAATCCCGATTCAATTCCGCAATCCGTTCTTTGATGTGACGGCGGTCTGTTTCCAGCTTCTTTTCCCCGGGACCTCTGGTACCGATACCGCCACCCAGACGGGACATGGATGCACCCATACCAGTCAGACGGGACATACGGTATTTCAGCTGTGCCAATTCTACCTGAATTTTCCCTTCACCGGAAATAGCCCGTCCGGCAAAAATATCCAGAATAACGATGGTTCTGTCCATAACCTTTGTTTCCAGCATTTTTTCCAGATTTTTCAGCTGTGCCGGAGAAAGTTCATCGTCGCAGACAATGCCTGTGGCATCGTATGTATTTATCATCATTTTCAGTTCTTCGATTTTGCCTTTTCCCAGATAATGGGCAGGATGCACCTTTTCTCTGCGCTGGATGGTACGGGCAACAGCTGTTGCACCTGCTGTATTTACCAGTTCTTCCAGCTCATCCAGACAGGCTTCCACTGCCATAGCGGAAGGACTGTCCTTGTCCTCCAGCTCAATGCCTACCAATATCAATCTTTCTTCTGTATCTTTATTTTCATGCAATTCTTTTGCCATGTCTTACTCCTCTCTGCTTTCTTACCGCAGCCATACGCCGTCAAAAGAGAATCTGGCGGGACCTGTCATATAAACATGGTTATCGGATTCTCTCCATTCGATTTCCAATGTGCCGCCCAAAAGCTGAATACGCACTTTTCTGTCACACAATCCGTTAAGCACCGCTGCCACCAATGTGGCAGATGCGCCTGTACCGCATGCCATTGTTTCGCCACTGCCTCTTTCCCAAACACGCATACTCATGTGGGTGCGGTCAATGACATGGGCAAACTCGATATTTGCTTTTTTGGGGAACATAGGATGGATTTCTGCCACTTTGCCGTATTTTTCCACTTCAAAATGTTCTGTATCATCCACAAAAATGACACCATGGGGATTTCCCATGGAAACGCAGGTCACATCAAAAGTCTTGTCCAAAATCTGCAATTTTTCCCCAATGACAGGCATTTTGTCACTGATAACGGGAATCTGTGCCGCTTCCAGAATAGGTTCTCCCATATCCGCTGTGACCGCAATGACGATGTCGTTTTGAATATGTAGCTGCAAAGTTTTGATGCCGCCCAATGTTTCCAATGTAATGACGTTCTTTGTGGTCATGCCCCGCTCGTAAACATATTTGCCGATGCAGCGAACCGCGTTGCCGCACATTTCCCCTTCGGAACCGTCCATATTGAACATCCGCATACGGAAGTCTGCCACTTCAGAAGGCAGAATCAATACCAGCCCGTCAGCGCCTACACCAAAATGACGCTCACTCATAGCCACCGCCAGCATATCGGGATATTTCACTTCTTCCTCAAAACCGTTGATATAAATATAATCGTTGCCGCAGCCTTCCATTTTTGTAAAACGCATGTTGTTTCCTCCTTGCTATGTAGGGGCGGTAAAAATATACCGCCTGTGTTTAGTGCTGTCCGTGGGTCGTCGGTACCATCTCCCGCTCCTGTGCCACTGCGCTGTACAGCCGCAGAGACCAAAGTCCTGCCAGACCTACCAGCGCGAAGATCACACGAGCCAGCCAGAACATGGAACCGCCGAAAATGGTTGTTACCAGATCGAATCCGAAAAATCCGATGAGACCCCAGTTCAGCGCACCGATGATGACAAGTGTCAAAGCAATATAATTCCCTGTTTTCATGCTTTTGACCTCCTAATGGTATGATCAACAGATATATCTGTATCCATAGTATCCCTTGTCTTTTGAATTTTATGAAAAAAGTTTTTCAACTGTATTGGCAAAATCTACCCCTTTGAGATTACCCACAGCAGAATAGCTCATTTTGGGGTTCGCAAAAACCAGTTCTGCCACTTCTGTCAGATCTTTTTGCGTCACTGCTTCTATTTTTTCAATGACTTCTTCCATTTCCTGCACCTTACCACGCAGGAGCATGGCAGAACCTGCCGCTGTCATACGGTTCAATGTGCTTTCAGAACCAATGATGAAATTGCTGATCATCTGTTCTTTTGTCACATTCAATATCTTTTCGGAAATGCCTTCTTTCCGCACTGCCGCGATTTCCGCCGCAATGCCTTTGTATACTGCCTCTGCCTGAGAGGGGTTCATGCTGGCATAAATGGAAAAAAGTCCCGTATCCGCAAAAGCGGTGGTGTAGCTGTAAATGGAATAAGTCAATCCCTGTTCCTCACGGATTTTCTGGAACAAACGAGAGCTCATGCCGCCGCCAAAAACCGTATTGAAAATTGCCATAGCGTATTTCAGGGGATGTTCCCGTTCCAGCCCTTCAAAAGCAATGCATGTATGGAGTTGTTCCACATCTTTTTTCTTCTGAATCCATGACTGGTGGTAAGAAGCCTTTGTTTCCAAAGGACAATAAGGCGCCTTCGCCTGCCATCTGCCAAAGTAATGGTTCAAAAGTTCCAGCATTTCTTCCCGTTTGAAGTTTCCTGCCACGGAAAGCACCATATTTTCTGTATGATAATTTTTCTCGTAATAAGCGCGGATTTTTGCCGCATCCAGATTGCCAATGGTTTCTTCTGTTCCAAGAATGGGCATGCCCAAACTGCTTTCCCGCCAAATGCTGTCCTGCAAGCAGTCATGAACCAGTTCTTCCGGCGCGTCGTCATACATATAAATTTCTTCTGTAATGACGTTCCGTTCCTTATCCACTTCTTCCTGCGAAAAAGCCGGATGCAGAAGCATATCACTCATAACTTCCATGGCCTGTTTCACATGCTTGTCCAGCACACGGGTATGATAACAAGTATATTCCTTTGTGGTATAAGCGTTGATCTGTCCGCCCAAAGCGTCCATTTCCTCTGCAATCTGCCTTGCGGAACGGTTTTCTGTTCCCTTGAACATCATATGTTCAATGTAATGGGAAATGCCGTTTTCCTCGGGGCGCTCGTTTCTCGTTCCGTTTTTCACCCAAATGCCAAAGGAAATACTGCGGACGTAGCCGATTTCCTCCAGCACCACCTGTATTCCGTTTTCTAATTTTTCTATGGTCAGCATCATTCTTCTCCTGCCTGTTTTTCTCATTAGGGTATTCCATTTTCAAAATACCATACATATTTCTATCTTTATAGCATAGCAAAATCGGCTTTCCTGTGCAATCTTCTTGTCGATTTTTTCTGCGAATTCGTCCATTGTTCCCACAAACTCTCTGTTTTTTCGTAAGGATGGACATTGTTGTCCCATTCAAAATCTGCTACCATGAAACTATACAACAGCGGCATAGAACATCTTACAAATTGGGGGGATTTTGATGGCAAAAAAAATTATCGTGGCAGTCATTGCTCTGCTTCTGCTCTATGGGGTCTATCGTCTGGTCACAACATCCGAGCCTATGATCACAGGCACATATTCCTGTCATACGGAAACAGAAGAGTATTATTTTGCGGCAAGCGAGGAAAAAGGGATATTCTACATTTACCAAAACGAATCTGTGTTCCTTGATGCCGATACTGGTTCATACGACATGAACAAAGGGTTGTATGAATCCGGCACCTGTACACTGAAAACCTACGGGCATTATCTTCTGGAAAGCGAAACACTGGGGCAGCAGGAAATCACCATAGAAAACGGCACATTTTCTCTGACTATTTCTGGCGAAACATATCTGTTTGAAAAAATGTCGGATTCGCCTGCGCTCAATGGCAATCTCCATGATATCTATCTGATAGAACACCCAGATGCTCCCGACTTCAGTTGATTCCGCAAAATTTTAATCTTACCAGAAAAATGGATGAAACAGAAAATCTCTGCTTTTGGGGCATCTTCATCAACAACAAAGAAAGCTGAAATCCTTATGATAGAGGATTTCAGCTTTTTTGTTCTTACTGAGATTTTATTTTATCTGATTGCAAATCAATATCTTTCCAGAACGCTTTTTTCGGAATCAGGTGTTTCGTCCTGTACCAGAGCGTCTTTCATGGAGAAGTTCAGTCTGCCCTGTTTGTCGATTTCTGTCAGTTTTACCATAACTTCATCGCCAGGTGCTACAACGTCTTCTACTTTTGCAACTCTCTTGTTTGCCATTTTGGAGATATGAATCAGACCTTCTTTGCCGGGTGCGATTTCTACGAAAGCACCGAATGTCATCAGTCTTGTGATGGTGCCTTTGTAAACCTTACCGGGTTCGGGATCGCTGACAATGGCGTTGATCATATCCATTGCACGCTGCATATCTGCGGGATCTGTACCTTTGATGAAGATCTTGCCATCATCTTCTGTATCGATTTCACAATTTGTTTCTTCGATGATCTTTTTGATGACTTTGCCTCTTGTACCGATCACTTCCGCAATCTTATCCACATCGATCTGCATAGTTGCAATCTTAGGCGCATATTTGGACAGTTCTTTTCTGGGTTCGGGAATCGCTTTCAGCATGACTTCGTTGAGGATATATTCTCTTGCTCTGCCTGTCTGTGCAAAAGCCTGTTCGATCATTTCGAATGTCAGACCTTTGATCTTCATATCCATCTGAATTGCTGTAATACCTTCGGAAGTACCAGCTACTTTAAAGTCCATATCGCCGAAGAAGTCTTCTACACCCTGGATGTCTGTGATTTCGATGAAGTCATCATCGCTGTCACCTGTTACCAGACCAACGGAGATACCAGCAACGGGGCGTTTGATGGGTACGCCTGCTGCCATCAGGGACAGTGTGGAACCGCAGATGGAAGCCTGAGATGTGGAACCGTTGGAGCTGAGGATATCGGAAACCAGACGGATTGCGTAAGGGAATTCTTCTTCGCTGGGGATAACGGGCAGCAGTGCTCTTTCACCCAGTGCGCCGTGACCGATTTCACGTCTGCCGGGACCTCTGGAAGTTTTTGCTTCACCTACAGAGAAACCGGGGAAGTTATAATGGTGAATGTAGCGTTTGCCTGTTTCGTTTGCATCCAGACCATCCAGACGCTGACCTTCGCTGATGGCGCCCAGTGTGGTTACTGTCAGAGCCTGTGTCTGTCCTCTGGAGAACAGAGCGGAACCATGCACGCGAGGCAGTACGTCTACTTCTGCGCTCAGAGGTCTGATTTCTTCGATGCCACGACCGTCGGGACGTTTGTGTTCTCTCAGAATCATTCTTCTAACAGTCATTTTTTCGAATTTGTAGATGATTTCGTCTACCAGAGCAGCAATGTCTGTATCTTCTTCAGAAATTTCTGTCAGAGCTTCTGTCAGCTGTTCCAGAACTTCTTCTGTGATGACTTTGATCTTTGCGTCACGATCCTGTTTCAGTTCTGCAAAAACAGCTTCTTCCATTCTTGCGTCTGTGATATATTCTGTTACCATTTTGTAAGCGTCTTCGGGAATCACATGTTCTGTGTAAGGTGCTTTTTCTTTACCTTCTTTTGCTGTGATTTCCTGAATGAATTTGACAACTTCCAGGTTGGTGTCGAATGCCAGATGAATGGCTTCCATCATCAGTGCGTCAGGGATTTCGTCTGCGCCTGCTTCGATCATCATAACTTTATCTTCTTTGGAAGATACGGTCAGTGTCAGTCTTGTTTTTTCTCTCTGTTCTGCTGTGGGGTTCACCACCAGTTCGCCATCCACATAACCGATGCTTACGGAAGAAACGGGATCTGTGAAAGGAATATCGGAAATGTTCAGCGCCAGAGATGCGCCGATCATGGCTACTACTTCAGGAGAGCAGTCCTGATCTACGGACATTACTGTTGCAACGATAGCTACGTCGTTTCTGTAATCCTTAGGGAACAGAGGACGCAGAGGTCTGTCGATACATCTTGCTGTCAGGATTGCTTTTTCGGAAGGTCTGCCTTCTCTTTTGATGAAACCGCCGGGGATTTTACCTACGGAATACAGTCTTTCTTCGTAATCAATGCTCAGAGGGAAGAAGTCAATGCCGTCTCTGGGCTTTTCGGATGCAGTTGCAGTAACCAGTACAGTGGTATCGCCGTAACGCAGCAATACAGCGCCGTTAGCCTGTTCTGCTACTCTGCCGATTTCAGCTGTCAATGTTCTGCCTGCCAGTTCCATGGAATAGGTTCTAAACATGTTCATTCTCCTTTTCTGTCTGTTTTTCTCCTGCACCATAGATCTTCAACTTCAAAAACATGGTCGTCCATATTTGCAAAGTTGGAAATCTATAGTGCAACCTTCTTTGTTTTTGTTTGATAGAAGAAAAGAGAGGAAAAACGTCCTCTCTTTTCCTAATCTTTTGGTTTGTGTCTTACTTTCTCAGACCCAGTTCTGCAATGATTGCACGGTATCTTTCGATATCCAGTTCTTTCAGGTAGTTCAGCAGACCTCTTCTCTGACCAACCATTTTCAGCAGACCACGTCTGGAGTGGTGATCTTTCTTGTGGCTTTTCAGGTGGTCTGTCAGCAGAGTGATTCTTGCTGTCAGCAGAGCGATCTGAACTTCGGGAGAACCTGTGTCGTTAGGTGTTCTGCCGTATTTTGCGATAATTTCCTGTTTGTTGATTGTTGCCATGATTTTTGGCCTCCTTAAAAATATTTATTCTTGCAACCCCTAGAACTAAGTGAAGGTCGGAGCGTCCTGTCACTGAGTCCTGGTTTTACAGCGTTCTCATTTTATCATACTATATAACCCTTTGCAAGAGCAAAGGCTTGATTTCTTGCGATTTTTTCGTTTTTTCAGCTGGTTTGGGCTGATTTTTCCGTCTTTTTCTTGGGTTCATAACGGAACTGCGACATGAGCACTGCCACAAATACCACAGCGAAGCCCACTGCCATTCTGGGTGTTACTTCTTCATGGTACAGCAGTACAGAGAAGACAACCCCGAAAACGGATTCCAGACTCAGCAGGATGGTTCCCACTGCCGCGTCTGTATGCTTCAGACCATATGCCTGCAGGAACAGGCAAAGAGCTGTGGAAAGCAGCGCCAGATACATGACATTTCCCATGGCACCCATGGAAACGGTTTCCGGCATACCGCCTGTCAGAAGGGTACCAATCCAGCCAATGACCGCAGAGAATGTAATCTGCATGGTGGTCAGCAGAATGGGGTCTCTGCCCTTGGAAAACCACGCCACTGCTGTCAGGTCACAAGCGTAAATGACGCCACAGACCAGTGTTACCACGTCCCCCGGCAGCATAGTCATATCCCCGTTGAGGGAAATGAGCCCAATCCCTGCCAAGCAGAAGATTGCCGCAATGACATGATTGCGCTGAGGACGTTCTTTTGAAACAAACCAATAGAAAAATGGTACAATCACGCAATAAACTGCCGTCAAAAAGGCGCTTTTGCCCGGTGTGGTACCCATGGCAAGAGCAACGGTCTGCACAGCTGTGGCCGTCCCCATGGTCAAGCCTGTGATGATACCGCCAAGCAAATACCCCTTATCCAGTCTGCCCCATTTTTTGTAGGTAATGACCCAAAGCACCACTGCCGCGATGGAAAATCTTGCTGCTGTGATGAACCAGCCGGAAAGTTCCTCTGTGGCAAATTTCTGAAAAACGAAGGCGCTCCCCCAGATGATGGCTGTCAAAAGCAGCAGCAAATGGGCCCGTGTTCTTTTATTCTCTAACATGATGTTACCTCATATCATTTTATCTGTCCGTATGTGATTATTTTTCTTCTTCCGCTTTCCAGTGTTCATATTCCGCAGAAGCAAAATATGCTCTGGTCTGTTCTGCATTGATAGCAATCTGTGCCTGTAATTCGTCTACGCTTTCAAATTTCTTTTCGCTGCGCAGGAATTTATAGAAGAAAATCTGTAATTCTTCACCATAAATCATTTTGTTGAAGTCAAACAGATAGGTTTCCACAATCTTCTGTGTGCCGTTTACCGTAGGATTTTTGCCGATATTGGTCACACCGTAGTAATACTTGCCTTCATACAGTGTTTTTGTGGCATATACCCCATTGGGAGGGAACAGCTTCAAGGGATGGGCTTCGATATTCACCGTAGGGAAACCAATAGTTCTGCCCAGTTTTTTCCCTTCTTTGACAGTACCCAGAATGAAATAAGGCACTGTCAGCATGGTGTTCGCGCTTTCCAAATCTTTGTCGATGAGGCACTGACGGATACGAGAGCTGCTGACCCGTTCGCCTTCGTACTGGACAGAAGGCACCGCAATGACTTTCACGCCGTGTTCTTCCCCCAAACGGCGCAGCATTTCATAATTACCTGCCCGATTGCTGCCGAAATGATAGTTTTCCCCTACCACCAGCACTTTGCACTTCATGCGTTCAAAAAGCAGTTTTACGGCAAAATCATAAGCAGACATAGAAGCAAATTCCACATCAAAAGGATATTCGATATACGTATCCACGCCCATCTGCTCCATGGTAAACAGCTTTTCAGAGGGTGCCATAATCAGGGCAAAGTCCTCTTTTTTCTTGAATACCAGCATGGGATGAGGAGAAAAGGAAAATACAACACTTTCCAGATTTTCCTCTGCCGCAAATTCTTTTGTCAGTTGAATCAGGGCACGGTGACCCAGATGCAGCCCGTCAAAGTTCCCCAGTGTAATGGCTGTGGGTCTGCTGCGGTCTACCTGCCCGTCTGTAATATGTTCCATTTCGATACTCCTTTAAATCAACATCTTAAATGGTTTGATATAAAAGCCTTCTTCGTCCCGTACTTCATACAGTCCCACCAGATGGTGTTCACTGTCAAAGACAGCGGCAATGTCACCTGCTGTCAGTTCTTTTTCCGCCTCATAAAACTTGGCGTAAACTCTGCCGCCGTTATACAGCATCTTTGTGGACTTCGGAGAAACGATGATTTTCGGGAAATCGGACAGTGCCGCTTCCATGGACAGGAAAGCTTCTTCCTGCCGTCCTTCATCTGCCATTGTCTGCAATTCTCCCAGCGTGATGGCATCTTCCAACGCAAAACTGCCGGTACGGGTACGAGTCAGTTCTGCCATGTGGGCGCCACAGCCCAGAGCCTTGCCAATATCGCTGCAAAGGGTGCGGATATAGGTCCCTTTGGAGCAGTCCACATCTATTTCAAAGCGGTCAGGAGGCAGAAAACGGACAATATTGATAGCAAAAATGGTAATGGTTCTTGCTTTACGCTCGATTTCTTTGCCTTCCCGCGCCAACTCATACAATTTCTTGCCGTTGACTTTGATAGCGGAATACATGGGCGGAATCTGTTTCTGTTCCCCCACAAATCCGGCTACTGCCTGTCTGATTTTTTCCTCATCAAAATCCACGGGCTTTTCTTCCAGCACTTCACCAGCCGCGTCTTCTGTCGTGGTGGTGATGCCCAGCCGCACCATGGCACGGTAACGTTTTTTCCCGTCCATGATGATGTCCGCCAGTTTTGTGGCTTTGCCTACGCAAACAGGCAGTACGCCTTCTGCGTCAGGGTCTAAAGTACCTGTATGCCCCACTTTCTTTGTATGGAGAATACGGCGCACCACAGCCACTACGTCATGGGAGGTAAATCCCTTTTCCTTTCGGATATTCAAAATACCGTCCAAGCGATTCCCTCCTTACAGCATTTTTTCAATTTCTGCCAGCACCATTTCTTTGGCTTTGTCAATGGGTGCCGCAATGGTACAGCCTGCCGCCTTCACATGACCGCCGCCGCCGAATTTCTGTGCCAATGCGCAGACATCTCTGCCATCAGCGCCACGGAAGCTTGCTTTGACTTCTGTTTCTGTCTTTTCGTAAAGGAAACATGCCACTTCTGCCCCCTGCACGCCTTTGAGATAATTGATGATGGCGTCCAGTTCCTTATTGGTGCCGTTGCAGGCAGCAATTTCCGCAGAAGTGATGGTAGCACATACCACTTTGCCGTCAAAATACAGTTTTGCGTTTTCCAGAGCCTGTCCCATGATTTTCATTTCGGAAAAACTGCGGCTGTCGAAAAAGCGGTTATAAATATCTGTAAAAGGAATCCCAGTTTCCATCAAAGCCCCTGCCACACGCATGGTATTGGGAGATGTGGAAGAATGACGGAAGCCACCAGTATCATAAATCATCCCAGCATAAAGCCCTGCCGCCATGTCTTGATCTACAGGGTAATTTCCTTCCAGAAAACCATATACGATTTCAGATGTGGAAGAAGATGCACCTTCCACATAATTGTACTGACCGTAATAAGTATTGCTGCTGTGGTGGTCAATGTTGATGGTCACATCTGCCTGATGGAACCAATCTGCCGCAGCCCCCAGACGACCTTCGTCGCCGCAGTCCAGCGCCAGAAACAGGTCCGCTTTCGCTGCCGCTTCTTTCACCAGATGCTTGCCGGGAATCACGTCATACTTGGGCGCATAATGCTCCAGCAGTACGGTCACATCTTTACCGGCTTTTTCCAGTGCCAGCCCGAAAGCAAGGCAAGCCCCGATGGCGTCGCCGTCGGGATTGGTATGCCCTGCAATCTGAATGGTCTTTGCCTGTGCAATTTTTTCCAGAATTTCCTGTTTTGTATTATTCTGCATCTTTCTGCACTTCTCTTTCCTCACGGTCTTTGGCAATCTGCGCCATAAGCTGTTCCATACGAACGGCATATTCCGCAGATTCGTCCAGTTTGAAAATCAGTTCCGGTGTCAGACGCAGATTCACACGTTCTGCCACCAGATGGCGGATGAAACCGGAAGCGTTTTTCAAGCCTTTCATGACGCTTGCTTTCTGGTTTTCATCCCCCAGCACAGATACATATACTTTGCAGTATTTCAAATCCTGAGTGGTATCCACACGCACTACGCTGGTCATAGCGCCGATGCGAGGGTCTTTCAATTCTCCCCGTACAATCTGAGAGATTTCCTTGAAAACTTCGTCATTGATACGGGAAATTCTTGTATTGTTCTTCATATATTTCTCACCTGCTTATCTAGGTACTTCTACCATGGTATAGGCTTCGATCCAGTCGCCTTCTTTCACGTCGTTGAACTTCTTGAATACCAGACCGCATTCATAGCCCGCAGCAACTTCTTTTACGTCGTCTTTGAAACGTTTCAAGCTTTCCAGATCGCCTTCGTAAACAACAACGCCGTCACGGATGATACGAACCTGGCAGTTTCTTACGAACTTACCATCTTTTACATAGCTGCCGGCGATGGTACCAACACCGGAAGCTTTGAACAGCTGACGTACTTCCGCATGACCCAGTACCTGTTCTTCGAATACAGGATCCAGCAGACCTTTCATAGCAGCTGTGATGTCTTCGATAGCGTTGTAGATGACACGGTACAGACGAACGTCAACTTTTTCTTCATCCGCAAATGCTTTTGCAGCGGGTTCGGGACGTACGTTGAAGCCGATGATGATAGCGTTGGATGCGGAAGCCAGCATAACGTCGCTTTCTGTGATAGCACCAACACCGCCGTGGATGATACGTACACGTACTTCTTCGTTGGACAGTCTTTCCAGACTCTGACGAACAGCTTCTACGGAGCCCTGTACGTCTGCTTTGACTACAATGTTCAGTTCTTTCATGTTACCGCTCTGAATCTGAGAGAACAGGTCGTCCAGAGATACTTTCTGGGGTGTTTCTTTGATCATGTTTTCTCTGTTCTTCGCGATGATGCTTTCAGCAACCTGTCTTGCCTGTTTATCATTTTCTGCTACATAGAAGCTGTCACCAGCGGAAGGTACTTCAGACAGACCCAGGATTTCTACAGGAGTAGAAGGACCTGCTTTTTTCACACGTCTGCCCTTATCGTCGGTCATAGCACGAATCTTACCATAAGCCGCACCTGCAACGATGGGGTCACCTACCTGCAAAGTACCGTTCTGTACCAGTACAGTCGCAACGGGACCTCTGCCTTTGTCCAGCTGTGCTTCTACGATAGCACCTCTTGCATGTTTGTTGGGGTTTGCTTTCAGTTCTTTCATTTCTGCTACCAGAATGATCATTTCCAGCAGAGAATCCAGACCGTCTTTTGTCACTGCGGAAACAGGTACACAGATAGTCTGACCGCCCCAGTCTTCCGCTACCAGACCATATTCTACCAGTTCCTGTTTTACGCGGTCAGGGTTTGCGGAGGGTTTATCCATTTTGTTAATGGCAACGATAATTTCAACGCCTGCTGCTTTGGCATGGTTGATGGCTTCTACAGTCTGAGGCATAACACCGTCGTCAGCCGCTACAACCAGAATAGCAATATCTGTGATCTGTGCACCACGCATACGCATTGCTGTGAAAGCTTCGTGACCGGGTGTATCCAGGAATGTGATGGGTTTGCCGTCGATCTGTACAGTATAAGCACCAATGTGCTGTGTGATACCGCCGGCTTCGCCTTTTGTTACGTTACTGTGACGGATAGCATCCAGCAGGGATGTTTTACCGTGGTCAACGTGACCCATAACAACAACAACGGGAGGTCTTTCTTTCAGATCTTTTTCGTCGTCTTCTTCCTCTGCGAAAACGGTTTCCAGAATGTCTTTTTCTTCTTCCTGTTCCAGAATAACGTTGTAATCTTCCGCAATGGCAGCAGCTGTATCAAAGTCCAGTGTTGCGTTGATGTTCAGCATCTGCCCTTTTTTCATCAGTGCCATTACCAGATCGGAACCTTTTTTGCCCAGCACTTCTGCCAGTTCTTTCACGCTGATGGAAGCAGGAATGGATTTGATTACAGGTTCTGCTGCTTTTTCAGCTGCTTCCAGCGCTTCCAGTTCTGCCATGAGCGCCGCTTCTTCTTCCATTTCACGTCTTCTGCGTTCCAGAGGGTTTTCTCTGGGTTTCTGGTCTTTCTTGCCTTTGCCCTTTTTATCTTTTTTGCCCTGATTCTGGTTGTTCTGGGCGTTGTTGTTCTGGTTTTTATTCTGGTTGTTTTTATTCTGATTATTGTTCTGCGGGTTCTTGCCGTCCTGCGCTTTTTTGTTTTCGCCCTTGTTTCTGTTATCCTGTTTGGGAGCATCTTTCTGCTGATTTCCCTTATGCTGTTCTTTTACTTCCTGCTTGGGAGCTTCTTTTTTGGGTTCTTCCGCTTTCTGTGCAGGCTGATACAGCTTTCTGATCTTGTCCGCGTCGCTTTCCTCGATCATGCTCATATGGCTGTTTGCTTCCATACCTACACTCTTCATTTTTTCCATCAGTTCTTTATTGGCTACGCCCAACTGCTTTGCCAGTTCATAAATTCGCATTTTTGACATTCGCCGCACCTCTTCTTTCTCTTACATCTATTCCAAATCCTTTACTCTGCGTTTTCTGCTGTCTGTGCAAGCTGCTGCAGTTTTGCCGCAAATCCCGCTTCTGTCACAACCAGTACCGCGCGGATCTCCTCGCCGACAGCTCTGCCTAAATCTGCCTTTGTTCCCAGTTCCAAAATCGGAACTTCATAAAACGATGCAGAGTTATGAAATTTTTTCTTTGTATTTGCCGACGCATCTCCTGCCACAATGACAAGACATGCCTTTTTGCCGCGTATAGCTTCCTCTGCCGCCACTTCGCCGCCTGCCACTTTATTGGCACGTTTGCAAAGCCCCAGCAGGGAATAAAACTTACGCATGATTTTCTTCTCCTTCCAGCTGTGCCAGCAGGGCTTCATATACGTCCTTGGGCACAGGTGCTTTGAAGGAGCGTTCCAGACCTTTGGACTTCTGCGCCTTTGCCAGGCATTCCGTATTGGGGCAAATATATGCGCCCCGTCCCGGTTTCTTGCCTGTACGGTCCAGAGAAAATTCGCCTGCATCGTTGCGCACGATGCGGATCAATTCCCGTTTGTCCTTCATTTCCTGACAGCCGGTACATTTTCTGAGGGGGACTTTCCGTTGTTTCATCATGATGCCGCCTCCTCTATGCTTACGCTTCTTCCTGTGTTTCTTCTACAGCAGTTTCTTCTGCTGCTGTTTCCACAGCTTCTGCGGATTCTTCCATGATTTCTGTCATTTCTTCTGCTGCATCTTCTGTTTCTTCTACAGGATCTTCAGCCAGGAAGTTTGTTTCTCTTGCCTGTGTTTCGCTCTTGATGTCGATTCTCCAGCCTGTCAGTTTTGCAGACAGTCTTGCGTTCTGACCTTCTTTACCGATGGCCAGAGACAGCTGATGGTCAGGTACAACAATTTTTGCACTCTGTTCTGCTTCATTGATGGCAACTGCCAGAACTTTGGAAGGGCTCAGAGCAGCAGCGATGAATTCCTTAGGATCTTCGCTCCAGTTGATAACGTCAATCTTTTCGCCGCCCAGTTCGTTGACGATGACATTTACGCGGTAGCCATTCTGACCAACACATGCGCCCAGTGCGTCCACATTTTCGTCTTTGGAGTAAACAGCGATTTTTGTTCTGCTGCCTGCTTCTCTGGCAATGCTCTTGATTTCTACAGTACCGTCATGCACTTCAGGTACTTCCTGTTCAAAGAGACGTTTTACCAGTTCGGGATGTGTTCTGGAAACATAAATCTGGGGACCCTTAGGTGTCTGTTTTACTTCCAGCACATATACTTTGATGCGGTCCATGAAATTATACTGTTCGCCGGGAATCTGTTCGTTGGCAGCCAGCACCGCATCAATTTTGCCCATCTGTACGATGATGTTTCTTCTTTCTTTTCTCTGTACGATAGCGGTCACTACTTCACGTTCTTTTGTGATGTACTGATTGTAGAGGATTTCTCTTTCCGCTTCTCTGAATTTCTGCACAACTACCTGTTTTGCTGTCTGTGCAGCCACACGGCCGAAGTCTCTGGGTGTTACTTCCAGATCTACAGTATCGCCAATCTGATAGCTGGGGTTCAGAATTCTTGCAGCCATCAGGTCGATTTCGTTCTGTTCGTCCATGACTTCTTCCACAACTTCGCGCTGTGCGTAGCAGGCAACGTTACCTGTTTCTCTGTCGATAACAACTTTGATGTTCTGGTTAGAACCAAAGTTCTTTTTGCAAGCGGAAACCAGAGATGCTTCAATGGCTTCAAAAATGATTTCCTTGTCGATGCCTTTTTCTTTTTCAATCAAATGCAGTGCTTCGATAAATTCTGCTCTATCCATTTTTCCTATTCCTCCCTTATCCTCAGAAAATAACAGCCAACCGCACATCAGCGGTATCTTTTTGTACAAATTCGCGAACAGTACCATCTTCTTCTTCCAAAGAAATAACGCCGTCGTTCAGTCCCAGCAGTTTGCCCTGGAACTGTTTCTGTCCGTCTACAGCCTTATAGAGCTTTACATCAATGATTTCTCCCTGGAATCTGATGAAATCCGCATCCTTCTTCAGGGGACGGTCGATACCGGGAGAGCTTACTTCCAGCACATAAGCCTGTTCGATGGGGTCCTTTTCATCCAGCTTTGCTTCCAGCGCACGGCTGACAGCTTCGCAGTCGTCAATGGAAACGCCGCCTTCTTTGTCGATATACACACGCAGATACCAGTTCGCGCCTTCCTTTACAAATTCCAAATCCACCAGTTCCAGACCTCTTTCTTCCACAATGGGTTCCAGAAGAGGCAGTACTTTCTTTTCTGTATTGCTCTTTGCCATTTTTTCACCTCGTATATATTTTTGCCTAAGCAACAACAAAGAGTGGGCTTTCACCCACTCTTTTCTCTGCCATTTCCGCTTGTTACTGTTGTTAGTATACCATTTTTTCATACCTTATGCAAGCATTTTTCCTTTATTTCCCGAAAAATCAAGGAATTTGGCTATGGCAGAAAAAAACATTCTCTATTGTTTCTGGACTACTCCCTGTGATATGATAGAAGGGCAAAAAGGAGGGTTCATTCTTGAAGAGACATGATATTTTCACCATACATGCAGCACCTTTTTACGCTTATCGCAAACAGGTGATTCTGCGTCAGGCACAAAAACTGAAACAGGTTTTTCCTGATTTTGAAATATTATATTCCATCAAAACCAATCCATTCTTCCCCATTTTGCAGACCATTTCCGAATTCGGTCTGGGGGCTGATGCCGCTTCTGCCAAAGAGGTATCCGAAAGCCGCCGGGCAGGGATTCCTTCTGAGCGGATTTATTTTTCCGCTCCCGGCAAAACACGGGATGAATTGGAAGATGTTATTGGACGCTGCCATATCATTGCGGACAGCTTCCACGAACTTGATTTATGCAATCGTCTGGCACAGGAAAAACACGCTGTTCTGCCTATCGGTATCCGCATCAATCCAGCATTTTCTATGGAAGGAACTGAGGGGGGACCTTCCCAGTTTGGCATTGATGAGGAACAGCTTCTTTCTTCCCACGCTTTTGACGATTTTCCTGCCCTGCGTCCTACAGGCATTCACGTACATATCCAGTCACAGATTCTGGATGCAGACCAGCTGACAGCCTACTATGCTCATGTACTGACATTGGCTCTGCGGCTGGAACACCTTTGGGACACCAAATTTTCTTACATCAATTTTGGCAGTGGCTTAGGCATTGTTTATGATCCTGATACCCAAAAACCGCTGGATTTAGATGTCCTGCAAAAAAAGGTATCCACCGTCTTTGATGCATTCCGTCCTCGTTTGCAGGCAAAATTCCTGCTGGAAAGCGGACGTTTTCTGGTGGGCGAAAGCGGCGTCTATGTAACAGAAATCATGGACATCAAAATCTCCCGTGGCAAAACATATTATATTGTAAAAAATGGTACCAACGGCTTTTTCCGTCCGGTCATGAAGGAATTAATGACAAAAGACCAGCATACACCAGCACCGGCAGAGCCTTTCTACACCTGTCCGAACATTTCTCAGGTGACACTGCTGGCTGACCGGGAAGGTACAGAAACCGTAGACATCGTAGGTGGTCTGTGCAGCCGTTATGACCTGCTGGCATCTAATGTGACACTTCCTCGAGCAGAGGTAGGCGACCGCCTGCTGTTTACAAACGCCGGCAGTTACGGTTATACCCTTTCCCCTTTGCTCTTTGGCTCTCAAACACCGCCGGATCAGCTTTGGCTGGAACATGAAATAGACATCTAATTACAGTAAAAGGCACTCCAGATAAAAACAAATCTGACCATTCTCATATAGCCGACATCCTTGAAATAAAAAGGATGTCGGCTATATTTATTTTTCTTAAGTGGCAGTATCGTTAAAGACTATTTCATAAAAAAACAAAAAGCAGAGAGAATCCAATAAAATCCTCTCTGCATAATTGCTTTATACTGCTTTTTTTGTATTTATGTGGTTAGCCTTACGAATCGCTCTTACAGTACCTTGTTCAAGAAATCCTGTGTTCTCTTGTTTTGTGGATTGCCGAAAACTTCTTCCGGTGTTCCTTCTTCTACGATGTAACCGCCGTCCATAAATACCACACGGTCTGCCACTTCACGAGCAAAGCCCATTTCATGGGTTACGACCACCATGGTCATACCTTCTGCAGCCAGTTGTTTCATAACTTCCAATACTTCCCCTACCATTTCAGGGTCCAGAGCGGAAGTGGGTTCGTCAAAAAGCATGATGTCCGGTTCCATTGCCAATGCACGGGCAATGGCTACACGCTGCTGCTGACCACCGGAAAGGCTTGCGGGATATACATCTGCTTTTTCCAGCAGACCTACCCGATCCAGCAATTTTTTGGCTTTTTCTTCAGCCTGTTCCTTTGTCATGCGTTTTCTGTCTACAGGTGCCAGCATGATATTCTGCAGCACAGACAGATGAGGAAACAGATTGAACTGCTGGAACACCATACCGATGTTTTCACGAATCTTATTGATATCAGATGTTTTTGCCATCAGATCATAATCGTCTACGATAATCACACCAGCGGTGGGTTCTTCCAGTTTATTCAGACAGCGCAGGAATGTACTTTTCCCGGAGCCGGAAGGTCCAATCAGGCAAACTACTTCGCCTTCTTTGACTTCCATGTTAATGTCCTTGAGAACCTCCAGACTGCCAAAGTTTTTCTTCAGGTTTTCAACTTTTACCTTAATCAATTTGCCAGCCTCCTCTCAAGCAGTTTAAACAGTTTTGTCAAAATGATAACCAGTACATAGTACCATACTGCAACGATTGCGTATGTTTCAAATGCACGGAAGTTGTTTGCGATGAGCTGCTGGCTCTGACGCATCATTTCCGCCACACCGATAACAGACAGGATAGACGTATCTTTCAGTGTGATGATGAACTGGTTGGTTACGGAAGGGATAACGATACGGAATGCCTGAGGCAGAATGATCTTCCGCATTGCTACGCCATGGGGCAGACCCAAGCTGCGTGCCGCTTCCATCTGACCTTTATTGATGGCGCTGATACCACTTCTGAAGATTTCAGACAGGTATGCACCAGAGTTCAGCATCAGTACGATGATGGACGCTGTAAATGAAGTGATTGGCATATTCAGCGCCGCACTCAAACCGAAGTAAATGAAAGTCGCCTGTACCATCAGTGGTGTACCACGAATGATGCTCAGGTAAGCTCCAGAGAGCTTATTCAAAATGAAAGATTTGGAGATGGAACAGAAGCAGGACAGCAAACCTACCAAAATCCCCAGAATCAAAGAACAAACTGTCATAGCAATGGTCATTTTCAGCCCTTCGAACAGACGAGGGGAAATGCTCACTGCATATTCAAAAAAGTTTGAAGAACCGCCCACAGCCAGTGCAAAATGACCTGTCTGTGGGAACATGTTCGTCATTGCTGTTACAAAAATCTCACCCATAAGGCACTACTCCCAACTAAAATACAAAAAATTTCCTTTCGGATCAAAAATCCTTCGGCAAAGGATTATTCCTGAATGTATGTGTTCAGGATTTCGTCATATTTACCGCTTTCTTTCAGGTTTGCAAGACCAGCATTGAACATTTCCAGCAGTTCTGCGTTTTCACCTTTGTTTACAGCAAAACCATAGGAGCTGCCCTGTTCTTTTTCTGTTACCATTTTCAGACCGGAACCCTGAGAGATTGCATAGCCCATTACAGGGTAGTCTTCGAAGCAAGCAACGGAGTTGCCGGATTTAACATCCAGATACATGGAGTTGGAATCGTCAAATACAACTGTTGTGAAACCATATTCATCTTTGATGGATTCAGCAAATGTCTGACCTTCTGTACCGATCTTAACAGCTACTTTTTTGCCTGCCAGATCTTCATAGCTCTTGATGTCTTCGTTGTCTTCTTTTACGCCCATAACAACACCACTGTCGAAGTAAGGATCGGAGAAGTCAAATTTTTCCTGTCTTTCAGGTGTGATGCTCATACCAGCGATAACGCCGTCAACCTGACCAGCTTCCAGAGCCTGAACAGCTGCATTGAAGCCCAGAGACTGCAGTTCTACTTCAAAGCCCTGATCTTCTGCGATTGCGTTCAGCAGGTCAATGTCGATACCTACGAATTCACCAGCGTCGTTCTGGAATTCAAAAGGTGCAAATGTTGTATCTGTACCGATTTTGTAAACTTTGCCAGTTGTAGCAGCGTCGCCGCCTTCTTCTGTTGTTGCAGTATCGCTGGAGCCACCACAAGCTGCCAAGCTAAATACCATTGTCAGTGCCAATGTTGTTGCTGCAAATTTCTTGAATAAACTCATTGTAATTCCTCCCTTTTTTACCTTTTTAAAAACATATTTATGGTATGCCGCACGCCAGAAGCGTACCGGCGCATATCAGTCTTTTTGATCCAGCATGGCTACCAGAGAACTGGTCCCTAGACGCTCTGCACCAAGTTCCAGAAATTTCTCCGCGTCTGCAACACTTTTGATGCCGCCTGCCGCTTTGATCTTGGTACCAGGCTGTACATGCTTCGCAAACAGCTCCACATCTGCAAATGTAGCACCGCCGCCAGCAAATCCTGTGCTTGTCTTGATGTATTCTGCCTCAGAACGGCTGACCACATCACACATACGGATTTTTTCTTCTTCTGTCAGCAGACAGGTTTCTACAATGACTTTCAATATTCTGCCCTGACAGGCTTCTTTCACGGCATTGATCTCTTCCAAAACCTTCTGATCTTTTCCGTCTTTGACCCAGCCGATATTGATGACCATATCAATCTCATCTGCGCCATGAGCGATGGCATCTTTTGTTTCTGCCACTTTCACCGCTGTGGTCTGATATCCATTGGGAAAGCCGATGACCGTACACACTGCCAACTGTCCTTTCAGATATGCCGCTGCATCCGCAACATAAGAAGGTGGGATACAAACAGAAGCTGTTTTATGAGATAAACCCTCATCACAGATTCGCTGGATATCTGCCCACGTGGCACCTTGTTTCAGCATGGTATGGTCTACATGTGAAAGAATGAAATCCTTTTGCATATATACATCCTCTTTTCATCTGTTATACATACTTAGCCATTATAACACAAAATGAAACACACAACAATACAGAAAAATTTATCAATTTCCAAAACTTTTTTCTATAGATTCGCGATTATTATTAAAATTTCACATATTTTTAAATCACCTTCGATTTTGACCGAAAATTTCATCCTTTTTGCAAATGCACAAATGTCGGTACTTTGAAAATTTTAAAGTTTTGTTGATGCAAAAAATTTATGAATCCACATCGTTTTTCCAAATTTCTCAATACTTTTGCATATAAGTGGAAATTTATGAATAAAAATACATCCCCAATTTTCTTCTGTCACTTCATAAAAAAAGTGAAGAAAACACCTCTACAAAAAGATGTTCCTTCACTTTTTCTATCTTTACTACTTATATGCTACGCTCTCTTGCCATATTCTCAGGCATTCTGCATTTCTTGTGCCATCTGCGCCATAGTTTCTTCTCCCAGATCACAGTTATCAGCTGTCATACTGTAAAACAGATCGCCGTCTTTCCAGGAATAGACTTCCATCACACTTTCCATGACTTCGTCTGTGCCATAAGAAATGATCAGTTCACCGCTAGCTTCTTTTTCTTTGTCCTCTGCTGTCAACTCATAGCCTTCCGGCACAAATTTGTACAGATGACTGCTGTAGCCTTCCCGTACTTCTTGCCCTGCATCCGCATAAGGATCGCCGTCCTGTGCAGTAACTACCAACGTTTTACCTTCTTTTTCATAAGACAGTGTCATCAGCGCATAAGGGTCACCTATGTTATTGCCGTTTTCATCCTGCCCGTATATTTCACCAGTGCCGCCATTGACAAATGTAAAGCCATTGGAGAAGGATTCTACGGTTTTCATATCAAATCCCACTTTTTCTTCCGCCTTTTCAAGCTGCGCATAGCTTGTGATATCAACAGTAGTCTGTGCCTCTACGCCGCTGAAATGCACTGCCGCATAACAGGTAACAGATGCAAAACATACCACTGCAACAGCTGCAATTCTTTTTGCTGTAAATAATTTCATGGAAATTCTCTCCTTCCGCTCTCTTGACGCCGCTTCTCTCTTGATGCGTTCCAGCATCATGGGATTTGCATGCAAATGCTCTGTCTGCTTTTCCATAGCATGCTGAATCATTGCGTCCAATTCATCTCTTTTCATAAACCAGTTCCCCCTTCCGCAGTGTGTGTTCCTCTGCCAAAGCCTTCCGCAATCGGCTTTTTGCCGCAAACAATCTGGATTTTACCGTTGCTTCCAAAGAAGATGTGATCTGTGCAATCTCCTTGATGGAAAAATCATTGAAATAATATAGAATCAATGTGGTTCGCTGCTTCTGCCCCAGACTGTCAATGGCGTCATACAGCTTTTCGTACATTGCCCGCTGTTCACTGGGATAACTGTCAAATACCGGCGGCAGGCCTTGTGCCCCTTCCGCCAGTATTTCTTCCGCAGGCATCAGCTTTTGTTTCTTCTTTGTCTGTTTCCATGCACATCTGATCAGTATCTTAAAAAACCAAGATGAAAAGCAATATGGATTTTTCAGCTTTTCGATTTGCAGCAGACAAGTCACAAAAGTCTCTTGGGCAATATCCTCTGCCAGGGGAACTTCCCCACATATCAGGGCAGCAGTGCGCACCGCTTTTTGCTCATAAGCAGCGAAGATTTCGTCAAAGGCGTCTGTGTTTCCCGCCTGCATCTGACGAACCAGTGCTGCCGTTTCTTCTATGGTCAAAGCCAAAGCCTCCTTTTTTCTTTCGTTTGACGCGTCTACTATATAGAGCGAATTGGTGAGAGAAAGGTTTGCTGTTTTTATAAAAAAATTAGAAATTCAGTTTTTTCGGAAAAAGCTGTATGCCATCACACCCAACACACCGCTTCCGCCAATAAATAGCAACAGCCTGATCTCCATCACATCTGCCAAAGGTCCAAATATAAGCATCCCCAGCGGAAAAGCCATGGACATGGCAATCTGTAAAAAGCCGAATACTCTGCCATGATATTTCTGCGGTACTCTATCCTGCAAAAAAGCAGTCATAGGCGCATTATAACAAGGTGACGCAATGCCAATGAGGGTATTGCAAAGCAAATAACCCCCAAATGTCGGGGCAAGACCAAGTCCAAACATAAGCATTCCATACCATGTACCTGTCAAAAGCGTTGCTTTGGCACGCCGTGGATACCCTTTCCATACAGCCAACAGCAATCCCCCTAGAATCATGCCCAAGCTGTAAGTCATCTCACTGCATGTCAGCCGCCAAACTTCCTCTCCAAAAGAGCGGGACACCAAAAGAGGCGTCAAGAAGGCTGAAGGTGTTACAAAAAACATTGTCACGAATTCAAAGAGCAGTAAATAACATACATCCTGATTTTTTCGGATAAAACCAACCCCTTCTGCCATCTGTATCCATGAAGAAGCCTCTGTTTTTGCCTTCAGCTCAGGAATCATAATCGTTGACGTGATGGAAATACCCATCAGCGCTGTGATGACATCCAAAAACAATGTTGCTTCTATACCAAGGATGCCCAAAACAGCCCCGCTGGCTGCCGGTGCCAAAAAATTGGTAATAGCAGAACTGGTGCTTTGTATACCATTGACCTGCACCAATGCTTCTTTGGGCACCAGTTGCGGAATGACTGCCTGGGCTGCCGGGGTCTGTATGCCGGAACCAACGGAACGTATTGCAAGCACCACGATAACGCCTGCCGTTGTGGCTTTTCCCATCAAAAAACTGATTCCCAAAATTCCCGTTACAAAAGCAATCATACCATCAGAAATCATCATTAGTTTTTTTCTGTTATATCGATCTAGCCAAGTACCCGCAAAAAGAGAAATCAAAACCTGGGGCAAAAAGCCACAGATCGTAGAAAGGGTCAATACCTTTCCAGACCCAGTATAGAGTGTCAAATACCAGACCATAGCATATTGCACCAATGCCGAACCAAAAAGAGAAATGGTCTGTGCAGTCAAGAACTTACCTGTTTGTATTTTCCAGTTTTCATACATATCAAATCGTCCTTTCTTTCTAAAAAAGGGCGCAAAAAATCCACGGCTGCCCTTCTGCCATCTGCAAAAAGGCTTTCCGCGGATATTCTTTCTTTCCGGCACGCAAACAAAACATAGTTTCCTATGTTTTCATGCCGATCTTATGTAAAAGAATCTCCGCCCCATACAATCTCGATCGGTCTTATTGTACAGAGCTGATTTTCCTTCTAAAAATACAAACTTTATCCGGTTTCATAGACGTTCATCTCCTGTGTGCATCATACCATGGTTTATTTTTGTTGTCAAAAAAAACTCCCGTGCCAAAATGACACGGGAGCAAAGTATTTTTTATTTCCAATATTCCACTGCGGATTTGAACAGTTTCATATCAAATTCGCCGGGTACGTTCTGGTACAGACGGTCAGCAATACGTTCGGAGTGACCCATCTTACCCAGTACACGACCATCGGGAGAAAGCAGACCTTCGATGGCGAAGGCAGAGCCGTTGGGGTTGTACTGAATATCGTTTGTAGGGTTGCCGTTCTGATCTACATACTGTGTGAGAATCTGACCGTTTTCTGCCAGCTGACGCAGCAATGCTTCATCTGCCAGCAGACGACCTTCGCCGTGAGAAATAGGCACGGTGAAGATATCGCCGGGCTGTACGTTGGACAGCCAAGGAGATTTGTTGGAAGCCACACGAGTGCGAACCAGTTTGGACTGGTGTCTGTGGATGGTGTTATATGTCAGTGTCGGGCAGTTTTCATCGGTGTCGATGATCTTGCCATAAGGTACCAGACCCAGTTTGATCAGCGCCTGGAAACCGTTACAGATACCACAAATCAGACCATCTCTGTCTTCCAGCAGTTTTGTAACAGCTTCTTTTACCTCAGGGTTTCTGAAGAATGCTGTGATGAATTTACCGGAGCCGTCAGGTTCGTCACCGCCGGAGAAACCACCGGGGATGAAGATCATCTGGCTGTCGTTCAGTTTCTTCGCAAATGTTTCTACGGAGTTTGCGATACCAGCTGCGGAAAGGTTGTTGATGACAAAGATTTCCGCTTCTGCCCCTGCGCGTTCCATAGCTTTTGCGGAATCATATTCGCAGTTTGTGCCGGGGAATACAGGAATCAGTACCTTAGGTTTTGCGAACTGCAGACGAGGTTTTGCGAAGCTTTCTGCACGATATGTAAATGTAGGCAGTTCTTTTGCTTCTGTTTCGATGTTGCAGGAGTAAATGGGTTCCAGCTTGCCTTCGTAAACATCGTACAGGTCAGCCAGTGCGATGGAAACGCCGTCTTTTGCGATGGCATTGCCGCCGGTTCTGCCCAGCAGTGTGCCAACTTCGTCTTCGCCGCTCAGTTCCAGCACAAATGCGCCGTAAGCATAACCGAAGATGTCTTCTTTGGTCAGGCCATCTGCGTATGTGAAGCCGATGTCATTACCCATTGCCATTTTCAGCACTGCTTCTGCTACGCCGCCATAAGTAGGTGTGTAAGCTGCGCAAACCTTGCCAGCACGCATCAGGTCGTTCACCTGTGCGAACAGTGCTTTCAGGCTGTCAGCAGTAGGCAGACCGTTTTCATCGTAAACGGGTTTCAGCAGTATTACTTTATGATTTTCTCCTTTGAATTCGGGAGAGATGATATTTGCTACATTTTCTGTTGTTACAGCGAAAGAAACCAGTGTAGGAGGTACGTCGATATGTTCAAAAGTACCGCTCATGGAGTCTTTACCGCCGATAGCAGCGATTTCCAGACCTTTCTGTGCCATAAACGCACCCAGCAGGGCTGCCATAGGTTTGCCCCAACGTTTGGGGTCTTTCATAGGTTTTTCGAAGTATTCCTGGAAGGACAGGTATACATCTTCAAATTTCGCACCTGTTGCGATGAGTTTCGCAACGGATTCCACAACTGCCAGATAAGCGCTGTGGTAAGGGCTCTTTTCCGCAATGAAAGGATTGTAGCCCCAAGCCATCAAAGAGCATGTCTTTGCGTCTGCTTTTTCCATGGAAACTTTGTTTACCATAGCCTGGATAGGTGTTCTCTGGTTTTTGCCGCCGAAAGGCATCAGAACTGTGCCTGCACCGATGGTGGAGTCGAAGCGTTCAGACAGACCACGTTTGGAGCAAACGTTCAGGTCGCCAGCCAAATCCATGTAAGCTGCTTTGAAATCGTCTTTGATTTCTTTGTCATAGTTTTCGGGAGCAGCAGGTGTGATATCGATATGTTTTTCCGCACCGTTGGAGTTCAGGAATTCACGGGAAATGTTCACAATCTTCTTATCGTTCCAATACATTACCAGATAAGGATTTGCCTTTACTTCCGCCACAACGGTAGCTTCCAGGTTTTCTGCGTAAGCCAGTTCTTTGAAGCGTTCCACATCTTCTGCCGCAACAACAACTGCCATACGTTCCTGAGATTCACTGATAGCCAGTTCTGTGCCGTCCAAACCTTCATATTTCTTAGGAACAGCGTTCAGATTGATTTCCAGACCATCTGCCAGTTCCCCGATAGCAACGGATACACCGCCGGCACCGAAGTCATTGCAGCGTTTGATGAGGCGAGATGCTTCCGCGTTACGGAACAATCTCTGGAGTTTTCTTTCTTCGGGAGCGTTACCTTTCTGTACTTCTGCGCCGCAGTTTTCCAGAGATTCCAGTGTATGGGATTTGGAGGAGCCTGTTGCACCGCCGCAGCCGTCACGACCGGTTCTGCCGCCCAGCAGAATAACGATATCGCCGTCTTCGGGACGTTCTCTGCGTACATTTTCCGCAGGAGCCGCACCAATAACCGCACCGATTTCCATTCTCTTAGCCACATAGCCGTCGTGGTAGATTTCGTCTACCTGACCTGTTGCCAGACCAATCTGGTTGCCGTAAGAGCTGTAACCAGCGGCAGCTGTGGTAACGATTTTTCTCTGAGGCAGTTTGCCCTGGAGTGTTTCGGAAACGGGTGTCAGAGGGTTGCCTGCACCTGTTACACGCATCGCAGCGTATACATAGGAACGACCGCTCAGAGGGTCACGGATAGCACCGCCTACGCAGGTTGCAGCGCCGCCGAAAGGTTCGATTTCTGTGGGATGGTTGTGTGTTTCGTTTTTGAACAGCAGCAGCCATTTTTCCACTCTGTCTTCCACTTCTACGTCGATTTTGACTGTGCAAGCGTTGATTTCTTCGGATTCGTCCAGTTTATCCAGTTTGCCCTGCTGTTTCAGGAATTTTGCCACGATGGTACCCATATCCATCAGGTTGATGGGTTTTGTTCTGCCGATGGCTTCTCTTGTTTTCAGATATTCGTCATAAGCGCTCTGCAGCAGTGCGTCTTCGAATTTCACGCTGTCGATGGTTGTCAGGAATGTGGTATGACGGCAGTGATCAGACCAGTATGTATCAATCATTTTGATTTCTGTGATGGTAGGATCTCTGTGTTCACTCTGGAAATAAGCCTGACATACTTTGATGTCGTCCAAATCCATTGCCAGACCCTGATCCGCTACAAACTGTGCCAGTGCGGCTTCGTCCATTTCGCAGAAACCGTCCAGTGTTGCCACGGAAGTGGGGATTTCATATACCATTTCCAGTGTATCTGCTTCTGCCAGAGCAGCTTCTCTGGATTCCACAGGGTTGATAACATATTTCTTGATAGCTTCCACATCCGCGTCGCTCAGATCACCATACAGCAGGTAAACTTTTGCGCTCTTTACCAGAGGTCTGTCCTGTTTGGAAATGATCTGGATACATTCTGCTGCGGAGTTTGCTCTCTGGTCAAACTGACCGGGCAAAAATTCCACTGCGAATACTTTCGCGCCATCCTGAGGGATTTCTGTCAGCAGATCATCCAGCTGAGGTTCGGAAAATACCGTTGTTTTGCAGTTTTCAAACAATTCTTTGTCAATGTGTTCTACGTCGTAACGATTCAAAAGGCGCAGACCTGTCAGACCTTTGATGCCCAGCAGGTTCACCAGATCGGCTCTTAAGCCGTCTGCTTCTGTCTGCAAACCCTGTTTTTTCTCCACATAAATTCTATAAACCATAGATGTTACACCTCCGCCGCAAGGGCTTTTTTACCAATATCTTTCCGATAATATGCGTTTGCAAAACTTACGGTTTTTACCGTTTCATAAGCTTTATCCACAGCTTCTGCTAAAGTGTCAGCCACTTCTGTCACACCCAGCACACGACCGCCGCCGGTTACCAGTTTACCGTCTTTGATTTTCGCGCCAGCCACGAAGATTCTGCTGGAATCTGCGGGCAATGTGATTTCGTAGCCGGTTTCATATTTTCCGGGATAGCCTTCGGATGCCATGATAACACAGCAAGCCGCTTTATTGCTGAATTTTACTTCAGCGTCTGCCAGTGTGCCGTTAGCGATATGCTGCATAATGCTCAGCAGGTCGCTTTCCAGCAAAGGCAGAACTACCTGTGTTTCAGGGTCGCCGAAACGGCAGTTGTATTCGATTACTTTGGGACCGTTGGGTGTCAGCATCAGACCAAAGTACAGGCAGCCTTTGAATGTTCTGCCTTCTTTGTTCATCGCTTCCATAGTAGGCAGGAAGATGGTTTTCATACATTCTTCCGCAACAGCTTCTGTATAGTAAGGGTTGGGAGCGACTGTACCCATACCGCCTGTGTTCAGACCTTTATCACCATCCAGCGCGCGTTTGTGATCCATGGAAGAAACCATGGGAATCATGGTTTTGCCGTCTGTGAATGCCAGAACGGAAACTTCGGGACCTGTCAGGAATTCTTCCACAACGATGTGGTCACCGCTGGCACCAAATACTTTATCTTCCATGATGGTTTTTACGCCGGCTTTTGCCTGTTCTCTTGTTTCAGCGATGATAACGCCTTTGCCCAGCGCCAAACCGTCTGCTTTGATAACAGTGGGAATGGGTGCTGTTTCCAGATAAGCCAGAGCGTCTTCGGCGTTGTCAAAAACTTCGTAAGCCGCTGTGGGGATGTTGTATTTCTTCATGAGATTTTTAGAGAACACTTTGCTGCCTTCCAAAATCGCTGCGTTTTTGTTGGGACCGAAGCAAGGCACGCCGATGGCTTCCAGTGCGTCAACTGCGCCCAGTACCAAAGGATCATCAGGAGCTACCACTGCGAAATCAATGGTTTTTTCCTTTGCGAATGCCACAATGCCGTCAATGTCCTTTGCGCCGATATCCACACAGACTGCATCCTGTGCGATACCGCCGTTGCCGGGCAGTGCGTACAGTTCTGTCACATCTTTGTTTTCCTTGATCTTTTTCACGATGGTATGTTCTCTGCCACCGCCGCCTACAACCATAACTTTCATAGATTGATTCCTCCCGTTTTCTCTCTTAGTGATGGAACAGTCTCATGCCGGTAAATGCCATAACCATGCCGAATTTGTTGCAGGTTTCGATGACATTGTCGTCACGGATGGAACCGCCGGGTTCCGCAATATAAGTTACGCCGCTCTTCGCCGCACGTTCGATGTTGTCACCGAAGGGGAAGAAAGCGTCACTGCCCAGAGCCACACCTTTGATGGAATCCAGATATGCTCTCTTTTCTTCTTTTGTAAGAGGTTCGGGTTTTTCGGAGAAGAATTTCTGCCATGTTCCTTCTGCCAGAACGTCTTCATAGTCGTCAGAGATATAAACATCGATGGTGTTATCTCTGTCAGGTCTGCCAACGGTAGGCAGGAAAGGCAGGTTCAGCACTTTTTCATGCTGACGCAGATGCCATACGTCCGCTTTGCTGCCAGCCAGTCTGGTGCAGTGGATTCTGGACTGCTGACCTGCGCCAACGCCGATTGCCTGGCCGTCTTTTGCAAAGCATACAGAGTTGGACTGTGTATATTTCAGTGTGATCAGGGCGATGATCAGGTCGCGTTTTGCTGCATCAGGCAGTTCTTTGTTTTCTGTCACGATGTTGTTCAGCAGTTCTTCGTCGATTTTGAAATCATTTCTGCCCTGTTCAAATGTGATGCCGTAAACCTGTTTTCTTTCCTGTTTTTCAGGCACATAGTTCGGGTCGATTTTTACGATGTTGTAGCTGCCTTTGCGTTTGCTTTTCAGGATTTCCAATGCTTCGGGTGTGTAACCGGGAGCGATGATACCGTCAGAAACTTCTCTTTTCAGCAGACGAGCGGTTACTTCGTCACAAACATCGCTGAGGGCAACCCAGTCACCAAAGGAGCACATTCTGTCTGTACCTCTTGCTCTTGCGTAAGCCAGCGCGATGGGAGAATCATCCAGACCTTCAATATCGTCTACAAAGCAAGCTTTTTTCAGTTCCGCGCTCATAGGTACGCCGACTGCCGCGGAAGTGGGGCTTACATGTTTAAAGGAGGTTGCCGCAGGCATGCCCAGGGCTTCCTTCAGTTCTTTCACCAGCTGCCAGCTGTTGAACGCGTCCAAAAAGTTGATATAACCCGGTTTGCCGTTGAGAATTTCAATGGGCAAATCACTGCCGTCCGCCATAAAGATTTTTGCCGGTTTCTGGTTGGGGTTACAACCATATTTCAATTCAAATTCTTTCATACCGCTTCTCTCCTCCTAAAATTTCAAACCTTCAATTCTGCCTTGATTTCGCCGTCATGCCACCGCTGCAAAATGGGCTGGATGGTGTAAGACACCAGTTCTTCCACCTGAGAGGCGCATCTGCCGATATAACGCTTGGGGTCCAGTTCCACATAGATTTCCTCTTCTGTCAGAGGGAATGCAGGATCGTCCACAATGCGCTGAATCAGGTCGTTTGCGCCGCCTTCCAGTTTCACTTTTGCTGCTGCCCCATGGGAATGGGTGCGCAGACGTTCGTGAAGTTCCTGTCTGTTGCCGCCTTTTTTCACAGACTGCATCAGGATGTTTTCTGTTGCCATAAAAGGCAGTTTTTCCATGACACGGCGGTTTACAACCTTATCATAGACCACAATGCCGCCGGTCACGTTGATATAGATATTTAAAATGGCATCTACTGCCAGAAACGCTTCCGCAATGGAAACACGTTTATTTGCTGAGTCATCCAGAGTACGTTCAAACCACTGGGTTCCTGCTGTCAGTGCCGGATTCAGAGAATCTACAATGACATATCTTGCCAGAGCGGAAATACGCTCACTGCGCATAGGATTGCGCTTGTAAGGCATTGCGGAAGAACCGATCTGATTCTTTTCAAAAGGCTCCTCCATTTCCTCAAAGGACTGCAAAATACGCATGTCATTGGAGAATTTATATGCGCTCTGGGCAAAGCCGGACAGAACAGAGAGGAAATAAGCGTCTACTTTTCTGGAATAAGTCTGACCGGAAACGGGAACCACGCCGGGGAATCCCATTTCGTCAGCGATCATGGTTTCCATTTTCTTGATTTTTTCCTCATCGCCGTCAAAAAGCTCCATAAAGCTTGCCTGTGTGCCTGTGGTGCCTTTGGAACCCAAAAGCAGCAGCTTGTCCAGACGATGTTCCAGTTCCAGCACATCCTGAGAAAGTTCATACATCCACAGTGCCGCACGTTTGCCCACGGTGGTCAGCTGTGCAGGCTGCAAATGGGTATACGCAAGGCAAGGCATGTCCTTATATTCCATAGCGAAATCAGACAGGTTTTTCAGCACCTGCGCCGCTTTCTTCAAAATGATTTCGGAAGCCTTCCGCAGAATGATAATGTCTGTATTATCCCCTACATAGCAGCTGGTTGCGCCCAGATGGATGATGGGTTCCGCCGCGGGACACTGTTTCCCAAAAGCATAAACATGGCTCATAACGTCATGGCGAACGATTCGTTCTCTTTCTTCCGCCACTTCGTAATTGACGTCGTCTTTGAACGCCTCCATCTGTGCAATCTGTTCCTCTGTAATATCCAAACCCAATGCTTTTTCCGCCCGTGCCAATGCGATCCAAAGTCTGCGCCATGTGCGGAATTTGAACTGTTCAGAAAATACTTCCTGCATTTCCTTGCTGGCATAACGGGTAGAAAAAGGTGAAATATAAATTTCCTTGTTTTCGTGCATCCTGTACTCCTCTTTTGATTTATTTGTTTTTGTTGATCATTCTGTTTTCCACAGCGCCTGTTTCCAGGTCAATGTAGCGAACATAAATGGAGATTTTGTTCTGTTCATTCAGGTTTTCCCAGATTTCATTCAGGAAGGTGTCGATGTCATCGGGGATTGCCACACGTTCGGGTTCACCCTGGAATGTAGGCAGGGGGTTGCCGTCGCAAGCGTAAGTATGGATGAAGTGACCCAGACCTGCTGTTGCAGCATAGGAGAAGGTGTAGCGGTTGCATGCGCTGCCTTCTGCGTCTGCGCTTTTCAGGATACTCATTTTGTATGCGAAATCTTTTTCCCCGAATGTGAGCATACCGCTGATTCTGGGGGTAAAGTTGGGTGCGTCAGGTTCAAATTCTCTTGTTTCCAGAGCTTCTTCGAATGTTTTGCCGTCTTTGATGAAGTCATAAACGGTGTCTGTCTGGTCGCCGTTTGTGACAATCAGTTTGTTTTCCCATTTTTTGATGGGAGAATAAATGATCAGGGAAGGGTCTTCTACTTTGGAAACATCGAAGGGTTCGATGATGACTTCATCGCCTTTTTCGATGAACACACGGTTACGGCTGTTTTCGCTGCGGCCCATGATGAAGTAAGCCACTACCGCTTTTTTGGCATCTGCTGTTTTGCCGATGACAATGCCTCTGCCCACATAAGCGTTATCTTTCACCAGTGTAGCCATAGAATCTTTTCTGTAAATATCCATGAAAATTATCTTCCTTTCTGCAATTCTTTGGAAACCTGCTCTGTGGCACGGGGCAGCAGAATCCATTCCGCTTCCTCCATGACACGGCGCTGGAGCACTTCCGGTGTATCTCCGTCTTTGACCTCAACGGCTTTCTGCATGAGAATTTCGCCGCCGTCGGGGATTTCATTGACATAATGCACCGTTGCCCCTGTTACCTTCACCCCATAAGCCAAAGCCGCTTCGTGGACTTTCAGACCATAATACCCTTTTCCGCAGAAAGAAGGGATCAAAGAGGGGTGGATATTGATAATCCGCTTAGGGAAAGCGGAAGTAAAGTTTTCACTGAGAATGGACATGAAGCCTGCCAGAACGATGAGTTCAATGCCATATTCTTTCAGGACTTCTTTGACCTTTTCTTCATAAGCCAGCTGGGAATCGAATTCCTTTCTGACAACCACAACGGAAGGAATGTTGTTTTCTGCCGCTCTTGTCAGGGCATAAGCCTTATGGTTGCTGGCAAGTACCAAGGCGATTTCGCCGCTTTGCAGGATGCCGCTTTTCTGGGCGTCAATCAATGCCTGCAAATTGGTGCCGCCGCCGGAAACAAAAACTGCGATTTTTGTTTTCAGCATATCACCACGCCCTCCTCGGAAGGAATGATTTCGCCCATGATGTAAGCGTCTTCACCGTTTGCTTTCAGGATTTCCAGTGCTTTTTCAGCGTCTGCTTTGGCAACCACAACGCTCATGCCAACACCCATGTTGAATGTGTTGAACATGTCACGTTCGGGAATGTTGCCTTTTTCTGCCAACAGTTTGAAGATGGGAGGAATACGCAGTGCGCTCTTGTCAATTTTCGCACCGAAGCCCTTGGGGATGCTTCTGGGAATGTTTTCATAGAAGCCGCCGCCTGTGATATGAGAAACTGCTTTTACTTTTACTTCTTCGAACAGTGCCAGCATGGGTTTTACATAGATTTTTGTAGGTGCCAGCAGTGTTTCACCCAGGGATTTACCGCCCAGTTCTGCCAGAGGTGTTTTGATGTCTGCGTTTTCCACATCAAATACACGGCGAACCAGAGAGAAACCGTTGGAGTGTACGCCGCTGGAAGGCAGTGCGATGACAACGTCGCCAGCTTCCATGGTTTTGTTGTCCAGGATTTTATCTTTGTCAACAACGCCTACTGCAAAACCAGCCAGATCGTATTCGTCTTCGGGGTAGAAACCAGGCATTTCTGCTGTTTCACCGCCGATGAGAGCAGCGCCGGACTGTACGCAGCCTTCTGCTACGCCGGAAACAATGGCTGCTACTTTTTCAGGGAAGTTTTTGCCTACGGCAATATAGTCCAGGAAGAACAGAGGTTTTGCGCCGCAGCAAATGATGTCGTTGACACACATAGCTACACAGTCGATACCTACTGTGTCATGTTTGTCCATCAAAAACGCCAGTTTCAGTTTTGTGCCAACACCGTCAGTACCGCTTACCAGTACGGGTTTTGTGATGCCTGTCAGATCCATTTCAAACAGACCGCCAAAACCGCCGATATCGGACATTGCACCTGCTGTTACGGTTCTTGCAATGTGTTTTTTCATCAGTTCCACTGCCTGATACCCAGCGGTAATATCCACACCTGCAGCTTTATAGCTTTCACTTTGACTTTTCATGATTGTTGCTCCTTTCGCTCAGCTTGCCTTCAAATCTGTTCTTGCACGTTTCTGTGGGAACTTCTGTGGGATAATTCCCATCAAAGCAGGCGGCACAATATCCGCAGCCCTTGGGAGTACCCATGAGCATGCCCAGATGGTCCAGATTCAGATAGCCGATGCTGTCCGCACCGATGATATCCCGAATCTCATCCATGGTATGATTCACCGCAATGAGGTTTTCCTGGGAATCCACGTCTGTTCCGTAATAACAAGGGAATAAAAACGGCGGTGCGGAAGAACGGACATGGACTTCTTTTGCCCCTGCTTCCCGCAGCAGTTTGACGATTCTTGCAGAGGTGGTGCCTCTGACAATGGAGTCGTCCACCATAACCACACGTTTTCCCCTGATGGTTTCTGATATTACATTCAGCTTGATCTTTACTTTATCCTCTCTCGCCTTTTGTCCCGGCGCGATAAAGGTACGACCGATATATTTATTCTTGATAAATCCCATGCCATATGGAATGCCGGACTGTCTGGCATATCCAATGGCTGCGTCGATACCGGAATCCGGCACACCAATGACAACATCCGCCTGTACGGGATGTTCCATGGCAAGACAGGCACCTGCCGTTACTCTGGCACGATGTACGCTGACGCCGTCGATTCTGGAATCGGGTCTGGAAAAATAAATATGTTCAAAAATACACAAATGCTTCTCTGCTTCACCCATATGGTCGGAAATGGTACGGATTTCATCGCCGTCAAAGACCACGATTTCACCGGGTTCCACATCCCGCACAAAGGCTGCGCTGACTGCATCCAGCGCGCATGTTTCCGAAGCAATGACGTAAGTCCCTTCTTTTGTGACACCATAGCAGAGAGGATGGAATCCATGGGGATCTCTTGCCGCAATCATCTTGGTTGCAGACATGACCACCAGAGAGTAAGCCCCCTTGATGCGATACATTGCCTGATTGACCGCCTCCTCAATGGAAGGTGCTTTCAGCCGTTCCTTGGTGATGATGTAGGAAATGACTTCTGTATCACTGGTGGTGTGGAATATGGAACCTTCCAGCTCCAGTTCCCGCCGCAGTTCAAAGGAATTGACCAGATTGCCGTTATGTGCCAGAGCCATTGCGCCTTTCACATGGTTCACAACGATGGGCTGGGCATTGATTCTGCCACCGCCGCCGGTTGTGCCATAGCGCACATGACCCACTGCCATGCTCCCTTCCCCCAGATGCTCCATCACCGCTGGGGTAAACACATCATTGACCAGACCGCCGTCCTTATGATATGTGAACACGCCCTCGTCGTTGACTACAATCCCACAGCTTTCCTGTCCCCGATGCTGCAGGGCAAACAAACCGTAATATGCCGTAGATGCAACGGATGTTTTCTCCTTGGCATATACACCAAAAACGCCGCATTCTTCATGGATCTTATTCATTTTTCCAGCTCCTTGTTCCGCCTGTCTTTTCTGACAGGGGTTCTTTTGTATCTGTGTTTATTTCGTATGTATGGTATCAGTGGTTGTATTTTGCTTCCACTGCTTTGTTCTTTTCCAGTACTTTTGCTGCTGCTTCTGCTCTGGCTGCATCCAGTTTTGCTGCCAGTTCCGCGTCAGATGCACCCAGTACCTGAATTGCCAGCAGAGCCGCATTTTCTGCGCCGTCAATGGCTACAGTTGCAACGGGAATGCCGCCGGGCATCTGTACGGTAGAAAGCAGTGCATCCAGACCGTCCAGTGTAGAGGATTTTACAGGAATGCCGATGACAGGCAGTGTTGTGTTGGCTGCAATGGCGCCTGCCAGATGAGCTGCCTTGCCTGCTGCCGCGATGATGGCACCAAAGCCGTTTGCTCTTGCCTGCTGTGCAAACTCTTTTGCTTCTACAGGTGTTCTATGTGCGGAATATACATGCACTTCATAAGGCACACCAAATTTGTCCAGTGTTGTCATTGCCTTTTCCAATACAGGAAGATCACTGTCGCTGCCCATTACAATACCGATTTTTTTCATGGATAAACCTCCTCAAAAATAATACAAATTCCTTTTGCAGACGCAAAAAAGGACAGTCTGATTCCTTGGCGGAAACAGGACTGCCCAGACGGTCGACAAAAAGCAGCACGCTTTCCTTCTTTTCTCCTCATTGACAGCAAAAAAGCGATATTTCCATTCATCAAAAACACCGCCGACCACCATCATGCAGAAGAAACAGACCGAAGAAATTCTGTTAAGCCCGGCATTCATAAAAATATCCGCCAGGCAGTACTGCACTGCTTAGAAAAAATTCCGATTTTCTGCTCCCCTGTGGTTTCCCACCAATCCGTCAGTTACAGAAAACCGCTTTATTTGACAAGTTCAGTCTAACACATTTTCCAATTTCCTGTCAATGAAGGGGAAAGAATTTTCCCCAAAAGAAATGCTTGACAGAGCCAAATCCCTATGATATACTACTGACAATTTGTAAAGAAATATATAACAACCATGCAGACAGAAGAAAGGAGAGAAATACATTGAACTACATTTTATCCAATGCAAACGTATTTATGCAGGGCGAATTTGTAAAATCCAACGTATTTGTCAACAATGGTATCATTACCGATATTTCTTCCGCCGCACCCACAAAAGGCAGCATTGTTTTCGATTTGGAAGGTTTCGCTATCTTTCCCGGTTTCATTGATGTTCATACGCATCTGAGAGAACCGGGATTTTTTTATAAAGAGACCATCCGTACCGGTACACAGGCGGCAGCACACGGCGGTTACACCACCATTTGTGCAATGCCAAACCTGAATCCAGTGCCCGATTGTGCCGAAACACTGGCACCTCAGCTGGAAGCCATCGAAAAAACCGCTTTGATTGAAGTCCTGCCTTATGGTGCCATCACTTATGGTGAAAAAGGCGAAGCTCTTGCGGATTTTGATGCACTGGCACCTCATGTTTGTGCCTTTTCCGATGATGGACGAGGTGTACAAAGTGACGAAATGATGCGCCAGGCGATGAAAAAAATCAAACAACTTGACAAAATGGTAGCCGCACACTGCGAAGTCAATGAACTGCTCAATGGCGGCTATATTCATGCAGGCGAATATTGTGCGCAGCACGGACACAAAGGTATCTGCTCCGAAAGTGAATGGAAGCAGATCGAGCGCGACATTGCTTTGGTAAGAGAAACAGGATGTGACTATCACGTCTGCCACATCTCCACCAAAGAAGGCGTGGAACTGATCCGTCAGGCGAAAAAAGAAGGGCTTCCCGTTTCCTGCGAAACAGGTCCTCATTATCTGGTACTGACTGATATGGACTTGCAGGAGGACGGCAGATTCAAAATGAATCCCCCTCTGCGCAGCAAAGCAGATCAGGATGCCCTCATCGCAGGCATTCTGGACGGCACCATCGACATGATTGCCACCGACCATGCGCCCCATTCCGCTGAGGAAAAAAGCAAAGGTCTGGAAAAGAGCATGATGGGTATCGTAGGACTGGAAACAGCCTTCCCCATTTTGTACACCAATCTGGTGAAAAAAGGAGTTCTTACCTTAAATATGCTCATTGATCTGATGCACACAAATCCGTCCAAACGTTTCGGCATCGGCACACCTCTTGCTGTTGGCATGCCTGCCAACCTGACTGTGTACGATCTGAACGAAACATACACCATTGACCCTGCGGAGTTCTGCTCCATGGGCAAAAGCACACTCTTCACCGGCTGGGAAGTATCCGGCAGATGTAAACTGACCATGTACAAAGGGATTCCTGTATGGGAAGAAAATCTGGACAGCCGGAAAACAACCATATTATAATAAATTCAGGTAACTAGGAAATTTTATATATATAATTCTTAAGGAGGAATTACAATATGCCAAAGAGAACTGACCTCAAAAAAATTCTGATTATCGGCTCCGGCCCCATCGTGATCGGACAGGCTGCCGAATTTGACTATGCAGGCACACAGGCTTGCCTTGCCCTGAAAGAAGAAGGCTATGAAGTTGTGCTGGTAAACTCCAACCCCGCTACCATCATGACAGACACAACCATTGCAGACAAGGTTTACATGGAACCCCTGACACTGGAATATGTTGCAAAAATCCTGCGTTATGAACGTCCCGACGCCATCGTTCCCGGTATCGGCGGTCAGACAGGTCTGAATCTGGCAATGCAGCTGGAAAAGAAAGGCGTTCTGAGAGAATGCCAGGTTGAACTGCTGGGCACAAGCTGCGACAGTATCGAACGCGCTGAAGACAGAGAACTGTTCAAAGAACTCTGCCAGGAAATCGGCGAACCCGTAATTCCTTCCATCATCACATACTCCGTTGAAGAAGCCATCGACGCTGCAAAAGAAATCGGCTACCCCGTTGTACTGCGTCCCGCATTCACACTGGGCGGCACAGGCGGCGGTTTTGCAAACAACGAAACTGAACTGGTTGAAATCATGGAAAACGCTCTGAAACTTTCCCCCGTACACCAGGTACTGGTAGAAAAGAGCGTAAAAGGCTACAAAGAAATCGAATTCGAAGTAATGCGTGACGGCACAGACCACGCCATCACCATCTGCGGTATGGAAAACATCGACCCCGTTGGTGTACACACAGGTGACTCCATCGTTGTGGCTCCTATCCTGACACTGAGCGATGCAGACTTCAACATGCTCCGTGACAGCGCTCTGAAAATCATCCGCGCGCTGAAAATCGAAGGTGGTTGTAACGTACAGTTCGCACTGGACCCCAACTCCTCCAAATACTATCTGATCGAAGTGAACCCTCGTGTATCTCGTTCTTCCGCACTGGCATCCAAAGCAAGCGGTTACCCCATCGCACGTGTAACAGCTAAAATCGCTGTTGGTATGACACTGGACGAAATCAAGATTTCCGAAACAAACGCAAACTTCGAACCCGCACTGGACTACATCGTAGCAAAAATGCCTCGTTTCCCCTTCGACAAATTTGCTACAGCAGCAAACACACTGGGCACACAGATGAAAGCAACTGGCGAAGTTATGGGTATCGGCAGAACCATCGAAGAATGCCTGCTGAAATCCATCCGCTCTCTGGAAATCGGTGTTTGCCACCTGTACATGGACAAATTTGACAACACACCTAACGAAGAACTGCTGGACTACATCGCTAAGAGCCCCGATGACAGAATCTATGCCATCGCACAGCTGATCCGCAACGGTGTATCTCTGGACGACATCTTCGAAGCAACCAAGATCACAAAATACTTCCTGGAAGTAATGAAAAATATCGTTGACTACGAAACAGTTCTGGCTGAAAACGTTGGCAACGTTGAAATTCTGGCAAAAGCGAAGAAAATGGGCTTCTCCGATAAATTCATCGCAAAACTGTGGAACTGGAAAGAAGTTGAAGTATTCAACCTGAGAAAAGAACAGAAAATGTTCCCCGTTTACAAAATGATCGAAACAAGCGGCTGCGGCGGCTACATCCCTTACTTCTACTCCACATACGAAGAAGGCAACGAATCCCGCCTGAGCGACAAGAAGAAAATCATCGTACTGGGTTCCGGTCCTATCCGTATCGGTCAGGGTGTCGAATTCGACTACTCCACAGTACACGCTGTAACAACCATCAAACAGTATGGTTATGAATCCATCATCATCAACAACAACCCTGAAACTGTATCCACAGACTACACAACCAGCGACAAGCTGTACTTCGAACCTCTGACAACAGAAGACGTTATGAACATCGTAGAACTGGAACAGCCTCTGGGCGTTATCGCTTCTCTGGGCGGTCAGACAGCTATCAACCTGGCACAGCCTCTGATGGAACGCGGCGTAAAAATCATCGGTACAGACGTTGCTGCCATCGAAAGAGCAGAAAACAGAGATTCCTTTGAAAAAATCATGGAAGAACTGCACATCCCTCAGCCTAAGGGACAGGCAGTTACAAACATCGAAGACGGTGTAAAAGCAGCAGAAGAAATCGGCTATCCCGTACTGGTTCGCCCCAGCTACGTTCTGGGCGGTCGTGCAATGCAGATCGTTGCCAACGAAGAATCCCTGCGCACATACCTGAAAACAGCCGTTAAAATCAACGAAGACCAGCCTGTACTGGTTGACAAATATATCGAAGGCAAAGAACTGGAAGTAGACGCAGTATGCGACGGTTACGATGTATTCGTTCCCGGTATCATGGAACATGTAGAAAGAACCGGCGTACACTCCGGTGACTCCATCAGTGTATACCCTACCTTCAGCGTATCCGCAAAAGCAAAAGGCACCATCCTGGAATACACCAAGAAACTGGGTCTGGGCATCGGTATCCGCGGTCTGTTCAACATCCAGTTCATCGTGGATAAGAACGATGATGTATACGTAATCGAAGTGAACCCTCGTTCCTCCAGAACAGTACCTTTCCTGTCCAAAGCAACAGGTTACTCTCTGGCAGACATCGCAACACTGGTAATTCTGGGCAAGACTCTGAAAGAACAGGGCATCTTCGGCATCTACCCCGACGAAAAGAACAGATGGTATGTAAAAGTTCCCGCATTCTCCTTCTCCAAACTGCACGGTATGGACACTTACCTGTCCCCCGAAATGAAGTCCACAGGGGAAGCAATCGGTTACGACAACAAACTGAACCGCGCGCTGTATAAAGCTCTGCAGGCTTCCGGCATGAACATCCTGAACTACGGTACCGTATTTGCTACCATCGCAGACAAAGATAAAGAAGAAGCACTGCCTCTGATCCGTCGTTTCTACGAACTGGGCTTCAACATCGAAGCAACAAAAGGCACAGCTGACTTCCTGAAAGAACATGGCATCCGTACAAGAGTCAGAGCAAAAATCAGCGACGGCAGCGATGAAATCATCGAATCCATCCGCCACGGCTATGTAAGCTATGTCATCAACACCAGAGACATCAACGACATGCAGAACAGCGATGGCTGGGAAATCCGTCAGTGCGCTGTAGAAAACAACGTAACCATGTTCACAACACTGGATACTGTTCGTGTTCTGCTGGATGTTCTGGAAGAAACAACACTTTGCATCTCTACCATCGACGCATAATCTAGGAGGTACGTCGTGAAGCAGTCTATCTTTACTGTAAAAAGCAATCAGCATCTGACCGACACAGTATTGAAAATGGTTTTGGCAGGGGATACCTCTGCCATCACCGCTTCCGGTCAGTTCGTGAATATCAAACTGGATGGTTTTTTCCTGCGTCGTCCCATTTCCGTATGTGACTACAACGAAAAAACTCTGACCATCCTTTACAAAGTGGTGGGCAAAGGCACACAGTACCTTTCCACACTGGCAGCCGGCAAACAGCTGGACATCCTGACAGGTCTTGGCAACGGCTATGACACCAGCAAAAGCGGTATGCGTCCCCTGCTCATCGGCGGCGGCGTAGGGGTTCCTCCCATGTACCGTCTGGCAAAAAATCTGCTGGAAGAAGGCAAAAAGCCTGAAGTGATTCTGGGCTTCAACACCAAAGCGGAAGCCTTCTATATCGACGAATTCCGCGCCCTTGGCGTACCCGTTCATGTAGCAACAGCAGACGGCTCTCTGGGTACAAAAGGCTTTGTCACAGACGTTGTAAAAACACTGAAAGACTACACTTATTTCTACACCTGCGGTCCCGAACCCATGCTGAAGGCTCTTTCCGACGTGACAGAAACCAGCGGTCAGCTCAGCTTTGAAGAACGCATGGGCTGCGGCTTCGGCGCATGCATGGGATGTAGCTGTGAAACAAAATACGGCAACAAACGTATCTGCAAAGACGGCCCTGTACTGGAAAAGGAGGAAATCAAGTGGTAAACACAAAAGTAACACTCAGCGGCATTACGCTGGATAACCCCGTGATTCCCGCCAGCGGTACTTTCGGCTATGGCTACGAATTTGCGGAACTGTATGATATCAACATTCTGGGTTCCTTCTCTTTCAAAGGAACAACCAGAGAACCCCGTTTCGGTAACCCTACACCCCGTATTGCAGAATGCACCGCAGGGCTGATCAACTCCGTAGGGCTTCAGAACCCCGGCATTGACAAAGTCATTTCCGAAGAACTGCCTAAAATGCGCAAGTGCTTCCATAAACCTGTCATTGCCAACATCAGCGGTTTTTCCGTTGACGAATACGCTTACTGCTGCGAACGCATCGACAAAGAAGATCAGGTTGGCATCATCGAAGTCAATGTCAGCTGCCCCAACGTACATCACGGCGGCATGGCATTCGGCACCAGCCCTGAAGCAGCGGCAGAAGTGACCAGAGCCGTAAAGGCAGTGACCACAAAACCCGTTTACATCAAACTGAGCCCCAATGTAACAGACATTGCGGCTGTTGCAAAAGCATGTGAAGAAGCAGGCGCAGACGGCATCAGCCTCATCAACACCATGATGGGCATGCGTATCGACCTGAAAACAAAACGCCCTGTTATCGCGAACAAAATGGGCGGTTTCTCCGGCAGTGCCATCTTCCCTGTGGCTGTCCGCATGGTATATCAGGTAGCGGAAGCTGTAAACATCCCCGTCATCGGTATGGGCGGTGTTTCCTCCGCGGAAGACGTCATCGAAATGATGCTGGCAGGCGCTACTGCCGTACAGGTAGGCGCAGCCAATCTGGTAGACCCCTTCGCATGCAAAAACATCATCGAAGACCTGCCCCGCGTTATGGAGCAGTATGGTATCAAAGATCTGAATGAAATCATTGGAGGTGCTCACAAATGAACAGAGATGTCATCATCGCTTGTGACTTCAACAGCAAAGAAGACCTGTATGCCTTTCTGGATCGCTTCACAGAAGAAAAACCCTTCCTGAAAATCGGTATGGAACTGTTCTATGCAGAAGGTCCCGAAATCGTAAGAGAAATCAAGTCAAGAGGTCATAAAATCTTCCTGGACCTGAAGCTGCACGATATTCCCAACACCGTAAAAAAAGCTATGGCAGTCCTGTCCCGTCTGGATGTTGACATGTGCAACGTACATGCTGGCGGCACCATCGCTATGATGGAAGCAGGTCTGGAAGGTCTGACACGCCCCGACGGCACACGTCCCCTGCTGATCGCTGTAACACAGCTCACATCCACCAGCGAAGAACGTATGCAGAACGATCTGCTCATCGACAAACCTCTGGATGAAGTTGTTATGCACTATGCAGCAAACGCAAAAATCGCAGGTCTGGACGGCGTTGTTTGCTCCCCTCTGGAAGCAGGCAAAGTAAAAGACGTCTGCGGCAAAGACTTTTTGACAGTAACCCCCGGCGTACGTTTTGCCGATGGGGATAAAGGGGATCAGGTAAGAATCACCACCCCTGCAAAAGCAAGAGAAATCGGTTCTGACTACATCGTAGTAGGCAGACCTATCACACAGGCAGAGGACCCCATCGCTGCTTATAGAAGATGTGTTTCTGAATTTTTAGGAGGCGAAAAGTAATATGACAAACATGAAAAAACAGATTGCAAAAGACCTGTTATCCATCGGCGCTGTTTTCCTGCGTCCCGAAGAACCTTTCACCTGGGCAAGCGGCATCAAAAGCCCCATTTACTGTGACAACCGTCTGACACTGACAGCACCTGAAGTGCGTACTCGCGTAGAAAACGCACTGGCAGAAACCATCAAAGCAGAATATCCCGACTGTGAAGTTCTCATGGGTACAAGCACAGCAGGTATCGCTCATGCTGCGATCGTTGGTCACATCATGGGTCTGCCTATGGGCTATGTACGTTCCGGTCACAAAGACCACGGCAGACACAACCAGATCGAAGGCAAACTGGAAAAAGGTCAGAAAGTTGTTGTTGTGGAAGACCTGATCTCCACAGCAGGCAGCGCCATCGAAGTTGTAAACGTACTGCGTGAAGCAGGTGCAGACGTACTGGGTATCGTAAGCATCTTTACTTACGGCATGCAGAAAGGTCTGGATCGTCTGGCAGAAGCAAATGTAAAAAATGTCAGCCTGTCCAACTTCGACGCTGTTGCTGAAGTAGCTGCTGAAGAAGGCTACATCAAAGAATCTGACATCGCGAGACTGATCGCTTTCCGCAACAATCCCAGTGATGAAAGCTGGAGGACTGATGTGAAATGAGAAATCTGATCGATATTACTGACCTGACTGTACAGGAAATCGACGAATTGATTGCCACCGCTTGTGACATCATCGCCAATCCCGATAAATACTGCGACGCTTGCCGCAGAAAAAAACTGGCTACCCTGTTTTTTGAACCCTCTACCAGAACCCGCCTGAGCTTTGAAGCGGCTATGCTGGAACTGGGCGGCAGTGTGCTGGGCTTTTCCGAAGCAAACAGCAGCTCTGCATCCAAAGGGGAAAGCGTTGCGGATACCGTACGTGTGGTAGGCTGCTATGCAGATATCATCGCTATGCGTCATCCCAAAGAAGGGGCACCTATGGTGGCTTCCATGCACTCTCCCGTGCCCATCATCAATGCTGGTGACGGCGGTCATAACCACCCCACACAGACACTGACAGACCTGCTGACCATCCACAGAGAAAAAGGTCATTTTGATAACCTGACTGTTGGTCTGTGCGGCGACCTGAAATTCGGCCGTACCGTACATTCCCTCATCCACGCTCTGTCCCGTTACACAGGCATCCACTTCGTGCTGATTTCTCCCGAAGAACTGAGCCTGCCTTCTTACATCATTCATGATGTACTGGAGAAAAAAGGCATGTCCTACGAAGAAACACAGGATCTGGAAGCAGTTATGCCCAAACTGGACATTCTGTACATGACAAGAGTACAGCGGGAACGTTTCTTCAACGAAGCAGACTACATTCGTTTGAAAGACAGCTATATTCTGACACTGGACAAGCTGAAAAACGCCAAAGAGGATCTTTGTATCCTGCATCCCCTGCCCCGTGTCAACGAAATCGCCACCAGTGTGGATAACGACAGCCGCGCATGCTACTTCAAACAGGCACACAACGGCAAATATATCCGTATGGCACTGATTCTGAAATTACTGGGGGTGGAAGTGTAATGCATATCGACGAAATCCAAAACGGCATTGTCATTGACCATATCAAAGCCGGCAAAGGCATGGAACTGTATCATTTCCTGCATCTGGATGAACTGGACTGCTCCGTTGCCATCCTGCGCAATGTAAACAGCCAGAAAATGGGCAAGAAAGACATTATCAAGATCGACAGCGTGCTGAACATGGATTTGGGCGTACTGGGTTATATGGACCCCAACATGACCATCAGCATCATTCAGGACGGCAAACGCGTGAAAAAATTCCATCCTGAACTGCCCGAACAGATTACAAACGTTATTTTCTGCAAAAATCCCCGCTGCATCACTACAGTGGAACAGGAAATCGACCATATCTTTAAGCTGACAGACAGAGAAAAAGGCACTTACCGTTGCCTGTACTGCGAAAGCGAAGCAAAAAAATAAGATACAACCGTATCTTTTGAAAAAAGACCACTCCTTTTAGGAGCATCTTCATAAGAAAACAAGGAAAGCTGAAATCCTCTTAATACAAAGGATTCCAGCTTTCTTATTGATATTAAGATTTTATTTGATCTATTTTCTTCTGAAGACAGCCGCCGCAATTCCCCTTAAGAAATCAAGAAAAAGAAAAATCAATGTTTTCTTAAGGGGAAGTTGCTTTTGGAGTGGTCTTTTTGATTTCTATACAATCTGTACGTTTTCCATCTCTGATTTTGTAACATCACGCCATAGACGAGCAGAATCAAAATGTCCTACAATAGAAATATGTTGAGATATTATGGCTGGGTTGCCAAACATATCAAAAAGGAGGGGCTTCTATGAAAAAAATATTTTTGATATCTTCTATACTGTCTATGTCCATATTGCTTTTCCCAACCACTGGTTCTGCCGCAGAAACGCCACAGGTATCTATGCCCATCTCCGCCAAATCCAGAACTTCCATCCTGTTTCCTATGAGCGAACCAGTTACCTTAGCGCCCATTACCATCAGCGAAACGACGCCAAGCAGTTTTACGGACGATTCGGAATATACCTTCGCTGTCAGTCACGAACCTTTTGATTATGCAGCTCCCGAAGGCACTGCTCACCAGGACACCTTTCAAAACCGGCTTTCCTTTGTGGTGGAAGGTGAACAAACGCTGACTGCAGATGGTGTCACCCTTACTTATTGGACAGAAAATGATAATCTGGTCGTAAAAATTCACAAAAGTGATCCAGACAAACTGGAATCTTTTACGCTGACAGACCTTTCTTTGCAGCAAAACCCACATAAAAAAGCCATCCTGCAGGAACACCATCTTTATGTGGCATTTTCTGATTCCGTCCCGGATGACAGGCTGGAGCAGGAAATGCAGGTTTTGAAAGAAGATTTCATTGTTCTGTAACAATTTTATCCTAACGCTCAAATTGATTCCCAGCAGATTTGTCTTTCCCTCAACAACAACACCCTGACCGTCAACGGCATCGAAAAATCTGTTCGGGTATCGCCCTATGTTTCTGAAAATGGGTACGTCATGCTGCCGCTTCGAGAACTGGCAACGGCACTGCCCAATCTGGAAGTCGCATGGGACAAGGAAAGAAATACAGCATGTCTCTATACAGCAGACCGCTGGCATGATCTTCTGGCAGAAATTCCTCTGGAGAGCCAAACAGCGTCTTTCCACGGACAAACTCTTGCGCTGCGTGAACCTGCCACGGAAAAAGATGGAAGAACCTTCCTTTCCCTGCGCGATGCGGCAAACATCTGCGGTATACGCAACAGCGAAATCACTTGGGATGCCGAAACACAAACCGTACGCATTGACAAAGATTTTATCACCTATACATAAACAGATATCAAATCCCGCTTCATAAGAAAATAAATATAGCCGGAATCCTTGCAACCTAAAGGATTCCGGCTATGTTATTTTTACAAAAATCGTTGTCTTAGAAAGACGCTGCCACAGTTCACCTAAAACAATCAAATCATATTTTTAAAGGCTTCTGCTTTGTATACACCACACAGTTCCCTCTGTAAGCCCCTGTGAGGTCTTTTCCTTTTTCAGAGAGTACTTGCTCACCCGATACAAAAAATGCGTTTTTAGCCACAAAAACAGGGAAATACGGGTCTATTCTCTTTACTTCGCCAATTTCAGTGTGAAAAGGAAGGTACTGCCTTCTCCCAACTTGCTTTTTACTGCCACAGTTTCTCCATGAGCCTGAATAAATTCCCGCACAATGGAAAGCCCCAGTCCTGCGCCTGTCTTGTCTTTGTTTCTGGTGGAATCCACTTTGTAAAATCTGTCAAAGATATACTTCTGGTCTTCCTCACTGATACCAGAGCCATGGTCCTTCACGGAAACCAATATCTTGTTCTTTCCAGAAAATGTGGTTTCTACCTCGATGACGCCGTCTTCTTTGGAGAACTTCACAGCATTATTCATGAGGTTATGAAGCACACGGGATATCTTGTCCTGATCTGCATGAACCATGGTTTCTTTCGCCGCAAAGGAAACTTCGATGCGCATACCCTTTTCTTCCATCTGAGGTTCCAGCACAGCGCAATTTTCCCGAATGATCTCGTTCAGGTCAAAGTCCGTTTCCTCCAGCACAATTTTGCTGTCCTGGGCACGACTCATATCCACAATGCCTTCTGCCAGTCTGCTGAGCCGCTGGCTTTCTTCCAGCACGATCCGCAGGTAACGTTCCTGTTTTTCCGGCGGGATGGTGCCGTCCAACATGGCTGTCAAAAATCCCTGGATACTGGTCAGCGGCGAGCGTAAATCATGGGATACATTGGCAATAAATGCCCGTCTGGATTTTTCGATATTCTCCAGACTTTCTGCCATATGGTTGAAGCTTTCTGCCAACTGCCCCATTTCATCTTTGCTTGTGATTTCCACTCGCTTTTCAAAATTCCCACCGGCAATTTCTTTTGCTGCCCGGTTCATATCCATCAAAGGCTCTGTCATTTTCCGGGATGTGACCAGACTCACCAGTGCTGTCAGCAAGAATGCCAGAAGCAAGCAGAATACACCAGCTCGGTACATTTCATTCAGAGAAACTTTAATTTCCGGCATAGAACGGCACATGAAAATACCGGAAAGCTGCCCTTCAGAAAGGGGATAGCCCACAATGAGCATGGGTGTGCCAAAAATAGAGGAAGAGCCTGTTTCCAGAGAAACCACATTTCCCTCCTGAATGCCTTCCACCAGTTCATCATAAGCCAATACATGCCCCAGCAGGCTGCTGTCCATACCAGGAGATGCCAGAACAATAACGCCTTCTTTATTGACCAGAAGCACGCCTGCGCCCATATAGTCCTCCAGCACCTGCATTTCATAAGCCAGATTATTGATGTTCCCCGTATTATAGGCTTTATTGATGGCAGCGGCAATCTTCTCGCCCTGTTCGATCAATTCCTGTTTTGTTTCAGACATATAATGGTTGGTATAGATCACCGAAAGCATACCACCCATCAATATGACGCAAAAGCTAATGGTTGCCATATATAATAAAAATTGCTTGATTACAATGGATTTTTTAAACATAAACATTCCTCCGAAAAGAAAACATCAGAAAAACATCCCAAAGAACAAAATTCATGTTATAATAAAATAGGAATGTTTTTACAAAAGACTTCCTCATTATGAAGAAAGGAGTGGCAGATGTTTCTGCCGTATGTACCATGACCAATCAACGACCCAATCCACCTAGAAAGAATATCAAACTGGCAGACCTTGTTCTGTTCGCTGTTGCCATTTTTCTGATCTTTATGACACCCTGGGGCAACACAAACAGTTATCATCGTCTGATGCTGTTTTTGTATGTAGTTTGTGTTCTGCTTCGTTTCAGCAATATCCGCAAACAGAAAATGCGGGAATTTGAGCACAAGCGCAAAATGGAAGAACGTGCTGCCATGCAGCAGGCTGCTGAACAGCTTCCTGCAGGTCACACAGCAGAAGCCGCTCCTGTTGATGTGCTGCCTGCACAGTCTGCACCTGTGCTTCCGGAAAACACTGCTGAAGAAAATCAGACAGAACCCAAAAATGAATAAAATACTGGATATGTAAGGAATCAGCCGCCCAAACAGCGGCTGATTTTTTTATGTATTCCTCTTTACTTGGGACCAAATTTGTAACCCACGCTCCAAACAGTACGAATGCCCCATTCATCGTCCTGATTGAGCTTTTCACGGATTCGTTTTACATGAACGTCCACGGTACGGGTATCTCCGGCGTATTCATAGCCCCAGATACGGTCTAACAGCTGTTCTCTGGTAAACACCCGTTTGGGATTGGACGCCAGAAAATGAAGGAGTTCAAATTCCTTGGGCGGGAAATCCACACTCTTTCCATGATAAGTTACTGTGTAATTGGACAGATTGATTTCCAGATTTGGATAACGCAGCACCTGTCCGTCATCTTCCTCTTCTTTTGCACTGCCGGCTTCATAGCGGCGGAGTACCGCCTTTACTCTTGCCACCAGTTCTTTGGCATCGAAGGGTTTGACGATATAGTCATCTGCTCCCAGTTCCAGCCCCAGCACTTTATCAAATGTTTCCCCTTTTGCTGTCAGCATGATGATGGGGACTTTGCTTGTTTTCCGCACTTCCGCGCAAACCTGATAGCCGTCCATGCCCGGCAGCATCAAATCCAGCAGAATCAAATCTGGCTCATAAGTTGTCACTGCTTCCAACGCCTTTTTGCCGTCGTAAACCTCCTGTGTATCATAACCATCTTTCATCAGATACAGAGAAATCAACTCTGCAATATGCTGATCGTCGTCTACTACCAGAACTTTCTGTTTCTCACTCACGGCATTCATCTCCTTTTATACCCTCGCCTTTTACTTCAGTTCTACAACCGTTACGCCGGCATCCCCTTCCCCGAAAGTACCGGGACGCTGGCTTTTCACATGAGGATTGGTACGCAGATATTTCTGCACGCCGGCACGGAGAGCGCCGGTGCCTTTCCCATGGATGATGATAATCTGTTTCAAACCGGACAGATAGGCATCATCAATATATTTATCAATATTTACGATAGCTTCATCTACCAGCTGACCACGGCAGTCGATTTCCGCGGAAATAAACTGGCTCTTTTTCGCTTTTGCCCGCACATTGGTCTGTCTGGGCTTTTGTTCTTTGGGCTGTGGTGTATCATCCAGCATCAATTCCGCCAGAGGTACCTTCACCTTCATGATACCCATCTGCACCATAACGTCTTTATTCTTATCCGGCGCGGAAAGAGCCACACCATTCTGGTCGAAGGAAATGACATAAACTCTGTCCCCTGCCTGCAATTTTTCAGGCGGCTTGTGGGTAGGTTTCACCTTTTTGGACTTGAGGAAGTCCTCCTGCACGGAAGACAGCTTTTCTTTCAGCTTGGCTCTGTTTTCCAGTGCCTTCTGCTGGTTTTTCTGCTTTGCTTCCCGGTTCATTTCCTTGATGATACTGTCGGCTTCTTCTTTTGCCTGGGCATAAATCTGTTTTGCTTCTTCCCTTGCCTTTTGGAGAATCTTTTCTTTCTGTTCTCTTGTTTTCTCCTTCTGGCGTTCCACTTCTTTTTTCAGGCTTTCCGCTTCTCTGCGGTACTGTTCCGCACGTTCCTGCTCGAAAGCCACGCTTTTCTTGCTGATTTCCAGGTCTGTGATAACGTCTTCAAAACGTGCTTCGTCATGGGAAATGAATTCTCTTGCGCTGTCAATGATATAATCCTGCAAGCCCAAACGCCTGGAAATGGCAAACGCGTTACTTTTCCCGGGAATCCCGATGAGCAGACGATAGGTAGGACGCAGTGTTTCCACATCGAATTCACAGCAGGCATTTTCCACCCCTTCTGTGGACAGGGCATATACCTTCAATTCGCTGTAATGGGTGGTAACAGCGGTACGAATCTTCCGGTCATGGAGATAAGAAATGATTGCCATAGCCAGTGCCGCACCTTCTGTAGGGTCTGTACCTGCACCTAATTCGTCGAACAGCACCAGAGAGCTGTCTGTCACATCTTCCAGAATCTTGACGATATTTGTCATATGAGCGGAGAATGTACTCAAGCTCTGCTCAATGCTCTGTTCATCGCCAATGTCCGCAAAAACTTCGTCAAACACTGCCAGCTGGGAATGGTCGTTAGCAGGAATATGCAGCCCCGCCTGCCCCATCAAAGAGAACAAGCCCAATGTTTTCAGTGCAACGGTTTTACCGCCGGTGTTAGGACCGGTGATGAGCAATGTGGTAAATTCTTTCCCCAGATAAATATTGATAGGCACGACAGTTTTCTTATCCAACAGAGGATGTCTGCCTTTCTGGATATTCACATAGCCTTTTGTATTGAACAAGGGCTGTGTACCGTCCATAGACAGGGAAAGCTGTGCTTTTGCGAAAATAAAGTCCAGCTGTGTCAGCAGTTCCAAGTTTGCGCCGAGCTGTGCTTCATTCTGAATGACCATAATAGACAGGCTTGTGAGGATTTTTTCGATTTCCTCCCGTTCTTTCGCCTGCAATTCCTTGATTTTGTTGTTCAGCTGTACCACGCTCAAAGGCTCCATGAATACGGTAGAACCAGTGTTGGACTGGTCGTGTACCATACCGGGAAACACACTGCGGTATTCGCTCTTGACAGGCACACAATATCTGTCATTTCTGATGGTGATAACAAAATCCTGCAACATATTCCGATATGCAGAAGAAGAAATGACCCCATTCAAGTGATCCTTCACACGGTCATTGGAAATCTTGATTTCCTTGCGGACGCTTTTCAATCCTGCGCTGGCGTCGTCAGCGATTTCTGTTTCGGACACAATACATCTGGTGATTTCGTTTTCCAGATTGGGAATCAGTGTCAGCAGTTCAAAATATTCGTCCAGACGTTCATACGTTTCCGCTTTGTTTTCATTTTTCGCGTAATTTTTCGCCTTGCGGCAAACATAGAGAAATTCCCCAATGTGCATCAATTCGGGAATGGACAGGGTGCCGCCCATTTCCGCCCGTTTCAGCTGGGGACGGATTTCCCGAAAACCGCCGAAGGAAGGGCTGCCTTTGCGCAGCACCATGCTCACCGCTTCGGTGGTTTCCTGCTGACGCAGCACAATTTCCGACATGGAAACAGAAGGCTGCAAATGGTGTGCCATTTCCTTTGCCATAGGGGAAACGGCAAATCCCGCCAGCATATTTATGATTTTATCGTATTCCAAAATACGCAATGCTTTTTCGTTCATTCCATTACCTCAATCTATACTATGCCCCTCATGGGGCTGTTTTCTGACATACAAATAAGGCAGCTTACCGCCGCTTATTTTGTTATTATACCATCGGATCAGCCAAAATACATCGACTTTTCCGAGAAATTCACAGAAATGTTACATTTCCGCCGAAACAAAAACGGAAGAATCCACCGCTTTGGCAGAATCAGGGGCATCTTCATAAGAAAACAAAGAAAGCGGAAATCCTTGTCACCCAGAGAATTTCCACTTTCTTATTTTTACTAATATTTAATCTGTTATGTTTTCTTCTGAAGACAGCCGTCGCACTTCCCCTTAAGAAATCAAAGAAACGAAAAACCAATGTTTTCTTAAGCGGAAGTTTCTTCTTCCGTTTGTTTTTCTCTTTTTGGGGAATTATTTCCAGAATTCGAATTCCATATCGTAAATACGAACGGTATCGCCTTCCTGAATGCCTTTTTCCTCCAAAGCTTCGATGATGCCTTTTTCTTTCAGATAACGCTGGAAGAAAGCGAAGCCTTTTTCTGTATCGATATTGGTGTAACCGATCATCTTTTCGACGCCAACACCTCTTACCACATACACTTCGTCCTCGACTTCGATGGTGAAAGGTTCCTGATCCACTGCCACTTCGTCGTATTCTTCATATTCTTCTTCAAATACAATGTCTTCAGGATAGTTTTTCAGGATTTCCGCTACTTTTGTCAGCAGTTCATCCAGACCTTTGTTGGTTGCCGCAGAAATGGGGAATACTTCAAAGCCTTCTTTTTCATAGGCTTCTTTCAGGCGTTCCACATTTTCTTCGGAACCGGGAATGTCTGTTTTATTTGCTGCGATAACCTGCGGACGTTTCATCAGTTCGGGATTGTATGCTTCCAGTTCCTGATTGATCTTACGCACGTTTTCCACAGGGTCGTCACCTTCCACGCCGGCAGCGTCTACCACATGGATAAACACTTTGGTACGTTCTACATGACGCAGGAACGCATGTCCAAGACCAACGCCTTCGCTGGCGCCTTCTACCAGACCGGGAATATCCGCCAGCACGAAGGAATCGCCGTATCTGCCTTCTACCACGCCCAGATTGGGAGCCAGTGTGGTAAAGTGATAGTTTGCGATTTTAGGGTTTGCGTTTGTTACCATGGACAGCAGTGTGGATTTGCCAACATTGGGGAAACCAATCAAACCAACGTCTGCAATCAGTTTCAGTTCCAGAATTACATCGTATTCTTTTGCCACTCTGCCGGGTTCCGCATAACGGGGTGCCTGTCTGGTGGGTGTTGCGAAGTGCTGATTGCCCTTGCCGCCTTTACCGCCATGAATCAGGATTTTTTCTTCCCCGTGTTTGGTAATATCCGCCATGATCTTACCGCTTTCCGCTTCACGGATAACCGTACCAACAGGCACTTTGATGACAACGCTTTCGCCGTCTTTACCAAAACAGTTGCGTTTGCCGCCATCCTGACCGTTGCCAGCCTTAAACATTCTCTTATAACGGAAGTCCATGAGGGTACCCATGCTTTCGTCCCCTACAAAAATCACGTCGCCGCCTCTGCCGCCATCGCCGCCGTCGGGACCACCGTGGGTAATATATTTCGCGCGGAAGAAAGAAACCATACCATTGCCGCCGTTGCCGCCTTTTACATGAATCTTGACTCTATCTACAAACATATTCTCACCTCGTATCCTTTCTCTTTCTTTCAAAACCTCTTTCGTCAGAAGCAAACTGTTTTGCTTTTCACGAAAAAGGCTTCAAATGATATCATTTGAAGCCTTCAACATTCTTATTCAGCGATTTCAACAGGGTATACGGAAACCTGTTTTTTATCTCTGCCTTTTCTTTCATATTTTACACGACCGTCAACCAAAGCGAACAGTGTATCGTTGCCGCCTTTGCCTACGTTCACACCGGGATGGATTTTAGTACCACGCTGTGTGTATAAAATATTGCCTGCCAGTACAAACTGACCGTCTGCACGTTTTGCACCCAATCTCTTAGCGTTGGAGTCACGACCGTTCTTTGTGGAACCGCCGCCTTTGTGGTGCGCGAAGAACTGAAGGTTCAATCTGAACATACTTACACCTCCTCAATTTTCAAAGTAAGATACTTGTTATATTCCGTTTCAATGCCGGACAACCCGAGCCATAATGTCTGCAAAAGCAGCTGTACCCGTTCGTCCTCCATTCCCTCTAAAGGGAACACGACTTTGAGATAACCGCCTTTTTTCTCATCGGCTTCTGCCTGAAAGGGCACGTCCGTGAACTGCTCTATGGCATTGACCGTATTGAGAGAAAGTATGGTAACTGCCGCACAGACGATGTCTTCCCCATGGGGTGCATAGCCTGCGTGACCGGAAATCTCAAATGCACAGATTTTATTCTCTTTCTGATAAAGCTTAGCTTGAATCATAATTAGATGGATTTAATCTGCAGTTTTGTGAAAGGCTGTCTGTGGCCGTTTTTCTTGTGGAAACCTTTTTTGGGTTTGTATTTGTAAACGACTACTTTTTTCGCTTTGCCGTCACCGATTACGGATGCTGTAACTGCTGCGCCTTCAACGTAGGGAGCGCCAACTTTTACATCGCCGTCTTTCGCCAGTACCAGAACTTTGTCGAATGTATATTCCTGACCTGCTTCAACACCCAGTTTTTCTACTGTGATGATATCGCCTTCTGCTACTTTGTACTGCTTACCACCAGTTTCAATAATTGCGTACATGTGAACACCTCCTCGCAATTTACTCGCTGGATACGGTAACCGAAGCCTTTCTTCGGTTTTCCAGAACCTCTCCATGCGGCTGACATACTTCATTATAGTATCACAGGGTTTTGTGCCTGTCAACACTTTTATTCCAATTTTTTGCCTTGTTTTACAGCAAAATATCGCTCTTCCCGCCCCAGTTTCCGCAGCACGGACAAAAGTGCGGCAAGACCATCTCTGGTCAGGCATTTTTTACCGTTTCTCGTCATTTCATAAGCGATGGAAAGGCAGTCCTCCGCCCGTTCCAAACTGCCGTTGGCAGCATACATCCGTCCGATGCGGTCACAAAGCTTGCCATAAGCTTCTGTATCCCTGCCTTTGGCTGTCCCTAACAGCAAAGCACGATCCAAAAGGGTATTCGCTTCTTTCTGATTTCCCTGTGCAATATGAGAAGCCGCTGTTTTCAGAAGCAAGCGGGCAAAATTCTCTGTTTCCCCTTCCATCATACGGGTTGCCAGTGCCAATTCACTGAAACATTCCGCCGCATCTTTATGGCGTCCACTGTCTGCCAGCAGTCTGCCTGTGCGTTCCAATCTGCGCTGATACTGTTTTCCTCTGGGCAGCTGGAGTTCACGGAACAGCCGTATATAAGGCAGGTACATGCCCACTGCCTTTTCCTTTTCCCCCATGGCAAAATAACAGTCGCCGATTTCCGCCAGCAATTCGCAGTAGTCTTTTGTTTTCACGCTGTCATATTCTTCGATGTAATTCTTGGCATTGGTAAGCTTTTGCAGACCTTTCAGATATTCTCCTGCTGTCAGGTACCATTCTCCCAATCTGCGGCAAGCCTGGGCGTATTCCATGCCTTCCGCCGCCTGTTCTGCCGCCTGATACCAGAAAAATGCCTGCTCCCGATTGCCGGTACGCATCTGCAAATCTCCCAGAGAAATGGCATTGCGCACGGCTTCTTTATCTAAAGATTGCGCCTGTTCGCCACGCTGTGCCAGCATTTCCGTAAAAAGGTCTTTTGCCTTCTGGAGCCGCCGTCTTTCTTCCATTTTTGCCTGACGTTCCGCTCCGGCATAAGGCAGTTTCCCTTTGTTTGCCAGCAAATCATACTGCTGATGGCGTTTTGCGAATTTTTCCGTCAATCCGCCGCCGGCACGACTAAGTTTTTCCACAGCCTCTTTCCGATAAGCTTCCGCCTTCTTCTCGTTGCCCATGGCAAGATAACAAACGGCAATTGCCAGCAGTGTTTCCGCCGCCCGCTGCTTGTCTTCCGCTGTTTCCTCATAGTTTGCGTCATTGAGTGCCAGATAATGCTGGACTGCCACAGCATAATCGCCTTTGCGCACACAAACTTCTGCCAGATATTCCAGTGTTTTCAAATATCTCGGATTGTCCTCATCCAGCATTTCTTTCTGGATGGCAGCGCTTTCTGTCAAAATCTGAATGGCTTCATCATATTGTTTCTCTCTTGCCAGAATCTCACCCAGTTTCGCCAAACCAATGGCGTATTCTGGATGATTTTTGCTGAAATGCTTTTCAAGAAGTTCAATGGCTTCCCGGCAAAGAGCTGCTGCCGCCTGCCCTTCCCCCGCTTTCTGCTTCACATCCGCCAAAAGCTGTAAGCCGCCCACCAAATCACGGTCTGTGCCCGTTTCTGCTTCTCTGCGGATGTACAAAGCCTCCTGCAAATATTCCGCTGCCGCTTCATAAGCACCTTTGGCTGTGAAAAGACCTGCAATCTGCTCCAATGTGTCCGCATACAAAGGGTCCATTCTGCCAACAGTATCCCGACGAATAAGCAGGGCTTTTTCGTATGCTGCAAGAGCATCTGTATCCCGTCCCATTTTTTCGTAAAGTCTGCCTCTGCTCATATAACATACAGCCACCTGCGGGTGGGAGGGACCCAAAGCCGCTTCTTTCCGCCGCAGAGCTTCCGCATTGGCTTCCAGCGCCTTTTCCATTTCATTCATGCCGCTGTAATCCGCACTCATGTTATTCAGGGTATCCGCATAAAACAAGTGGTCGCTTCCCAGCACTTCCTGTACCAGCCGCAGCACTTCCTCATGGCACTGCAAGGACTTCGCGAACATCCCTGCCTTACAGCACAATATACCCAGACTATTCAGGCTGTTGATATAATCCAGATGGCTGTCCTGCATCATCTTTCGGCGCATCTGCACCGCTTTTTCACAGTATTCTACTGCCAATTCGTTCCAGCCTGCTTTCTCGCAGACCTCCGCAAGAGATAATGTCCAAATCATATAACAGAAGCTTTCTTCCACCCCTGCTTTTTCCACGAAGTCCAGCGCCTTTTCATAAGAAGAAATGGAGCGTCTGTAATTGCCGCCGCCATCATAAGCCGCACCCAGAGAAGCGAAAATATCCGCCATATCTTCTTTGGAAAAATCCGCGGAACGTCTTGCCCGCTCCAAAGCCTGCTGATGATACTCCACGGCTTTGTCGTACTGCTGGAGGTCTTCTTCCGTATTACCCAGATGGAACAGGCTGTAAATGGTATCGGGATGGTCTTTTCCCAGTTTGGCTTCCCGAATCTTCAGCACCTCGCCATGGAATCTACGGGCTTTTTCCCCTTCTCCCATGTTGTTGTAAGCAATGGCAAGGTTATTCACCGTATCCGCATAGGACAGGCTTTCGCCGGAACAATCCCGTTTCAGTATTGCCGCTTTCTTGTAATATTCCACCGCCTTGGCATACATACCCATGGTGTCGAAGATAACCCCCAGATTATGCATATCCGATGCGTATTCAATGGTGTTGGCGTCGTCATTTTCCAGATATTTCTGCAAAATATTTTTGCCCAGTATCAATGCTTTTTTATATTCACCGGCTCCATAGGCCGCCTGCAGTTCCCGCCGCAGTTTACGGACTTCCGCAAAATAAAATCCCATTTTCATACCTCCCCTGCTTCCACAAGCGCCATGGCTTCCCGAATGGTGTCCCATCGGTAGCCTTTCCGCTGCAAAAAGCCGTAAAGCCGTTGTTTTTCTTTCTCATCCAATTCCAGATTGCCCCGTGTTTTTTTCAGTATCCAACGGGCAGCGTCTTCCGCTTCATTCAAATCTGTTTCTGCCAGCACTTCTTCGGCGATTTTCTCGGGAATGCCTTTCTGCCGCAGTTCCATTTTCAGGGCATAAGCCCCCTTTGGTTTCAGCCGCAGACGTTCTTTCACAAAGCTTTTGGCATAGGCCTTGTCGTCGCAATATCCATAACGACAAAGAAAGTCCATGACCTTTTCAATGACCTGGGGCGCAAATTCCTTTTCTGTCAGCTTCCAGCGCAGTTCCGCCTCCGTCCGCATCTTATAGCCCAGATAATGGAGGGCTGTATCCTGTGCCTGTATATAAATCAAGTTATCCTGAATGGTAGCATAAGTTTCCTGTGGGATAGGCTCCCCTTCCCGCAGTTTAAAATACAGCACATCCTGTGCAATGAGGGAAAAAGCAAATTCCCCATCAATAAAAATATTTCGTTTCGCAGGATCTTTTTTCTGCGGAATGATGGCTGTCACCAGCATGGCATTCTCTCCTTGCTCTGATTTCATATCTTATTAGTATACTACAAATGACAGGAAAATGCCAAGGTGTTCCGTCTATAAAAAAAGCCCTCTGTTTTCACAGAGGGGCTTTGATGTGTTCTTATACGAAAAGATATTTCAATATAAATGCGATCGCCAGTACATACATGAGCCAATGTACTTTCTTTTCTCTTACTTTGCCGGAAACAAGCTGAATCAGCACATAAGAGATAACGCCCAGGGCGATACCTTCGGAAATGGAATACATGAAAGGCATCACGATCATGGCAACGAAAGCAGGGATGGCTTCGCTCATATCGTCGAAGTCAATGCGGAATACTGTTGTGATCATCATAAACCCAACGACTACCAGCGCAGGCGCTGTGGCAAAAGAAGGAATCGCCAGGAAAATGGGAGAAAGGAACAGTGCTACCGCAAACAGCAGACCAGTTACCACAGAAGTCAGACCAGTTCTGCCCCCTGCCATAACACCGGAGGAGCTTTCTACATAAGTGCTGACTGTGGATGTACCCAGAACCGCACCCAAGCTTGTACCAACAGCGTCTGCCATCAGCGCGCCGCGGATACGAGGCAGTCTGCCCTTTTCATCCAGCATATCTGCTTTGGAAGCCACACCGATGAGGGTTCCCATGGTGTCAAACAGGTCAACAAACAGGAATGACAGCATAACGGTGATGAAATTCAAGCCAAGCAAGCCAGAGAAGTCCATCTGCATCAATGTAGGTTTCAGAGAAGGAATGCCAAAACCGCTGGAGAAATCAGGCAGTACGGAATACATTCCAAGTTCTGGATTGGGCTGATAAATACCAGCCACCTGCAAAAGGATACCCAGCAGCCATGTACACAGGATACCCAGCAAAATGCCGCCAGGCACTTTTTTAATCATAAAAGCAACAGTCAGGATAATCCCAACGAATGCCAGCAGTGCGCCAATGCCTTCAGACCAGAATCTGCCGTCAGCCAGGGCTGCTTTGAAGGGGTAAATGGCTACCAGTGTGGAACCGTCTACTACCAGTTTAGAGTTCTGGAAACCGATGAAAGCGATGAACAACCCAATACCGCAGGTAATGCCGGCTTTCAGGGACATGGGGATACAGTTAAAGATGGCTTCACGCACATTTGTCAGGGAAAGTATGATGAAAATAATCCCTTCCACAAATACTGCTGCCAGTGCCACATGCCATGTGAAGCCCATCTGCCCTACAACTGTGTAGGCAAAGAATGCGTTCAAACCCATACCGGGTGCCAGTGCAAAGGGATAATTGGAAAAGGCAGCCATCATCAGTGTTGCCAAACAGGATGCCAGCGCCGTTGCAGTGAATACCGCGCCGCTGTCCATACCTGCCGATGACAATACAGACGGGTTTACCGCAAGGATGTAAGCCATTGTCATAAATGTGGTGATCCCTGCCAATACTTCCGTTTTTACATTGGTATGGTTCTTTGAAAGACGAAACGTTCTCTCCAACAGACCATTCATTGGTAAAATTCTCCTTTTTCTTCTTTACTTAAGAGTTTATTTGCATTATCAGCGTATTAAATTTTTCTAGTCCTGTCAATGATTTTCTTAATGAAATCTTAACGTTTTGCAAAAAAATACAATTTTTTGATTCCATCCACACCGGACAAATAGCCTTGACAAAAAAACACCAGCATTCTAAGATGAAAAGAAAAAACACCTTCAGGAGGTCATTATGCAGAAAAAACAAACCAAAATTGCCGGCATTCTTCTGGTGCTGTGCTGTGTTCTGGCGCTCATCGTCTTTTTCCAGACCAGACCGGACACCGCTGCCGGCGAAAAACACATCACCATTTCTGTCGTCCATAGTGACAGCAGCAAAAGCACATTTTCCTATGACACGGACGCAGAATATCTAGGGGAAGCGCTGACAGAGCAAAATCTTGCGGAGGGTACAGAAGGACCTTACGGCATGTTCATCACCACCGTTGACGGCGAAACCGCAGACGACAGCAAAGAACAGTGGTGGTGCATCACAAAAGACGGCGAAATGGTCAATACCGGTGCAGACCAGACTCCCATTCAGGATCAGGACCAGTTTGAACTGACACTGAAGGAAGGTTATTGATTTGGCAAAGCAAAACGCCCGTGAACTGGCAATCCTCGGTCTGTTCACCGCCATACTCTTTCTGGGACAAGTCTTTCTGGCAGTGCTGCCCAATATCGAAGTGGTGAGCCTGCTCATCATCCTCTATACCCTCACATGCGGCAAAAAGGTTTTTCTGGTCATATACGCCTTTGTGCTGCTGGAAGGCTTCTGCTACGGCTTTGGGATATGGTGGTTCAGCTATCTCTACATCTGGAGCATACTGGCGCTGCTGGCACATATTTTCCGAAAAAACAGCTCTGTCCTTTTCTGGAGCATCCTTTCGGGGTTCTTCGGTCTGGCTTTCGGCGCCCTCTGCGCCCTGCCTTATTTTGCTGCCGGCGGTATCGGCGCTGCCATTGCTTATTGGACATCAGGTCTGCTCTTTGACGTGACCCACTGCGTCGGCAATTTCGTTGTCTGTCTGGTGTTGTTCCGCCCTCTGCGCAGCCTGCTTGCGTGGCTGTACACGGGACAACATGCTCTCTGAAAACAGGAAGTTTGGATGCTTCCTGTTTTTTTGCGCAAAAACGCCTGACGAATATGGGGATAACATAAAAAGGCAGTGAGGAATCTCACTGCCCAAAATATTTTTTGAAATGAATTTTATTTTTCCACAATATTCTCGCAGAAATTCATGAGCATGGTAGCCGCTTCTGCTCTGGTGGCTTTGCCCTGAGGCATCAGTGTGCCGTCGTCCATGCCGCCCATGATGCCTGCGTTCACTGCCCAAGCCATGGCAGGTCTTGCATAGTCAGAAATATTTTCATAATCAGAAAATTCTCTCACTGCCATGCCGCCTTGGGTGGTATCATAGCCTTTGAACTGGGCATAGCGATACAAAATGGTTGCGAACTGTTCTCTGGTGATGAGATCGCCCACACCATAAGCGCTATTGTCATAGCCTGCCACGATGCCGTTTTCATTTGCCCAAAGGATAGCGTCTGTGTACCACATATCCCCTTTTACGTCTGTAAAAGTATTGGCTTCTGTGCCTTCCGGCTGTCCTTCCACGTTATACAGGACAACAGCCAGCATTTCTCTGGTCAGAGGGGTATTGGGTGCGAAAATATCTTCGCTCATGCCACTCATCAAGACATTTTCCACCGCATAGGAAACGGCATCATAGAACCAATCGCTTTTCTTCACGTCCAAGAAAGAAATGGTTTCGGTTTCTTCTGTTTCTTCTGTTTCTTCTGTTTCTTCCACTTCTTCTGGTTCTTCAGGAACTTCTTCCTCTATTTTCTCCCATTTGGCGTAAACGGTGGTGTCTTCTGTCAAGTAAACCTCGTCGATTTTCTTGTCTAAATCTTTGTCAGCATACCAGCCTACGAATTTATATCCTTCTTTTTCGGGAACATAGTCGTCCAGATCAATGGTGCTGTATTCCCATTCGGTGACGGTGTCGATTTTACTGCCGCCGTTGGTGTCGAATTTCAGATCCCAGAAGAATACAGAACCGCCGGAGGATTTCTTTTTGACTGTTACAGTACATTCAGCCTTTGCTCCCTGACCATCTGCTGCTGTTGCTGTGATGACTGCTTCTCCTCTGCTGATAGCTTTCACATTGCCGTTACTGTCTACCGTTGCTACAGATGGATTGCTGCTTTCCCAATGCAATGTTTTGTTATAGGCATTGTCAGGAGAAACGATTGCTGTCAGAGTTTCTGTACTATTTACATAAAGAGAAAGCTCTGTTTTGTTCAACGTGATATTGTTCACTGGTAATGCAGCATAGATTTTAGTATCTACATCATAGGTTTTTGTTGCTTTATCAATCCATATTGTATACTTATCATCTCCAAAGAACACATACCCATTTGGATACGTTGCTAAAGTGCTTCCTGCTGTTGTATAACCCTGTTCCGAAGTTCCATCCGGCATTTGAATGGTTACGCGGACAGGATCTGTACACGTTACATCTTCAGGAAGATTATCCTTCAAAACAGGAATACCATTGGAACCCTGTCCCCAAGGCTGTAGATTCTGACTGCCGTTCAGCAGCAATGCCACCTCGCCGGATTTGAATTGGTTCTCTGTTTTTTCCGTTGCCTCATTAGGGAAAATACTAGAGCCAACACCTATACCTTTGTCCGCAGTTCCTGTAAGGAAATAGCAGTTTTTTATGGTGTTCGCATTCATCCCGCACACGCCACCGACAACAGCATTGCCGCCTGTGACGCTGACTTTGCCTGTGTTATAGCAGTTTGTTATGCGGCTCCAACTATCATTATTCCCACACACGCCGCCTACCACGCCTCCGTCGACTGCGACGCTAACTTCTCCGGTGTTATAACAGTTTTTTATGTCCTTTCCATTAGATCCGCTCACGCCGCCTACCCAGGCTCTGTCACCTGTGACACTAACTTTGCCTGTATTATAACAGTTGAATATATTCCAGAAACTAAACCCGCACACTCCGCCGACACTGGAATAGATGCCTGTGGCTTGGGCTTGGGCTGTGGCTGTGATTGTGCCTGTGTTATAACAGTTTTCTATGGTACCACCAACGTTATACCCACACACGCCACCTACACAGACTTTGTCGCCTGTGGCGCTGATATAACTGTCTACAACGCCTACATTTTGGATTTTGCCGTTTGTGCCCACACAGCCAAATAATCCAGCGTATACAGCGTTAGACTCATCGCTATCGATAATATTCACATACAGCCCGGAAATGGTGTATCCACTGCCGTCAAATGTGCCGATATAAGCCTCCTCTCCGGGAGTACCATAACTGCCGATTGGCGGCCATTGTTCAAGACCGCTGCCGTTACCGTTCAGGCTGCCGTCAGCATTCAGCACATTGTCATTGATTGTAATGTTTTTTGTCAGAACTGCACAGGCGCCTGTATTTTGTTGAATGTCCTCGCCAATTATAGACTTATCTCCGTTTACCAGCCCCGCAAACCAGTAAAGTTCTGCTGCATTTGTGATTTGGTAAGGTTTTTCTTTTGTACCATTTCCTTCTGGCGCTTTCGGCGTAATCGTCCTTGCCCCCATGGGCGCCAGCATCATTGCCGCACCCACACAGCCGGAAATATCCCCGTTTTCACCGCATACAGGGCAACCTGCATTGGGTTCTTCCTCTGTGCATTTTGTGTCACAGATACACTCTGGTTCTTCCGCTACCTGCGCGTTGCAGATTTCACATACAAAGTTGCAGGGTGTCCCTGCTGTTGCGGGAACATAACCGCAATTTTCGTCATGTTCATGATTGCAGTTCAATTCCTTTGTGATGCAGCCGCTTTCCTCGCTGCATTGATGGGAACAGCTGTCAGCTGTTTTTTCTTCTCCCTCCGCAGGCAAAATACCATCACTGTAACACTCTGCCGTATGCTTATGAACGCATTTCGTTGCCTGCGTATAGCATTCCTCCGTGTGTTCATGACTGCATGGCACTTCCGCAGTTCCTTCGCTGTAACCGCAAGCGTCGTCATGCTGGGTGTGGTGTTCACACAGCCCGCCTACGGAAACCGTATCCCCTGCATACGCCATAGACGGCACCAACGCCATCAACATACACAGGCAGACAAACGCCGCAAAGATTCGTTTTCTCATGGCTTTCTCCTTCCTCTTTTTTCCCTTTTGCTTCTTTTCTGCCAACACAAATCCATTCTGCCCCCTTTTTCTGGACAGAAGTTATTTTTCTGAATAAAATTCCCGCCCTTCTCGCGCAACGCATTTGCCAATACTTATATTATACCAAAATATTTCCTAGAAATCTATCACCCATTTGGCACCTCAAAACAGATGATTTTTTTGAATATTATTCGCATAATATCGCATAATCATTTTGTTTTTCTTATGTATTTGCTTCGTATTCGAGAGATGTCGTTTTTGATATGATATTTCAAAAATGCCGTTAATTTAACATTTTTAAAACATCCTATACTTTTTTCAAGGGATTGCATGACTCATATTGCCCCTTTTTCACTTCTGCATATGATATTCACAAAAGTGTACGGCATGCCGTAGAGAAGCAAAAATGGTGATTATACACCATTGAAAGATTTTTTGATAGCTTCCATCCATATAGATTTTTATTTGTCCCCTTTTTTATCGCCTTCAAAACGTAAATTTTTGAATCAAAAAAGCAGACAGAATATATTCACGAAAATATTCTATCTGCTCTCTTGAAAAATCACGCTTATTCTACAAGTCTTTTTTTGAGCGTTTTTGCAATTCTTTAGATGTCTACACTGTTCATCACAAAACCACTATCTTTTATTCAAAATCCAATGCTCTCAATGCGTAAAGCGTTTCCTGAAAAATGCCATCATTATAGTTTCCAATTGCTTCTATTTCAAAATTCATTTTTTCAGCAACGCGTTTGACCATTTTCTGGCAGTATATATTTTCTGGATTAATGGCAATTTCTACACGTACACCTTTTTTCTCTGAAGCACATTTTAATACCCGCGTAAACAGATGACCTCCGATACCATTTTTACCAGCTGCCCGAGATACAGCAATCTGCCATACAAAAATCGCATTTTTCTCTGCAGAATACACGGCTCCTATATAACCCAAAATTTTTGAATCTTCTTCATAAACATAGCAGGTATCTGAGAAGTATCTTTCTAAAATCCAGTATACATATTCTTTATACGCAAAAACATAAGGTTCCCCTTCTTTTAAAATGTTTTGTACCGCAGGGATATCTTTTTCTTGAAAACTTCGAATTCCCAAAAGCCTCTCGCCTCCTGTTCTTTATCTTTCAAACAAAGAGCCATATCCTTCTACTTTATCATCAATTCCAACCATACGAAGGGCGTTCCACATAGACGCTTGTATCGCTGTAATAACAGGTTTTTGCAGTCTTCTTTCTAACCGTTCAATGGTAGGAATGGTACGCAGACCTGTACACAGAACCACCAATGCTTCCGCTTCCTCACAATCTGTGTTTTTGGCAAATTCATATACATCATCCAGCTTTACTGCATCGATATCTCGATCTAGCAAAAGCCCCATTCCTCTAGAATTGCATACTTCAATACCATTTTCTTTTAAATAAGCCAGTGCAAGCTGTGTCACTTCATCTATATAAGGCGTTGCCACGGCAACTTTCTTTACCCCCATCGCATTCAGTGCACGAATCACCGATGTGGATGTTGTGGTAAAAGGGATTCCTGTTCGCTTTACCATATCTGCAATCATATTTCTCTCATAAACCAAACCATTGATAAAACTTGCACTGGTACAACCTAACAAAATGACATCTACCGGAATATCAGACAAAAGCTCTGCTGCTTCCTCCGTTTTTAAAAGCAGGCGGTTCAGTCCCTCAACATCCGTATTCCCTAAAGGTACTCTCGTGGTATGTATAGAAACACCATCTGGTGTCATTTCATTTAATTCCTGTTCCATTACCCAGCCAGCAGAAGGATAAATCAAACCAATTTTCTTTCTTTCGCCATAATCCATATCATTCATTACAATCCCACCTTTCTTGCTGCTGTCTGTTTCTTCTTCTTTTCAGATGCAGTATAATTCAAAACAATAACAGCCATTAAAATCAGTACAACCCCTAGAAATTTGATAATTCCCATATCTTCATGAAAAAATATCACGCCTGCCACACATGTGGTTAATGGCTCAATGGTAGTGATCATAGCTGCTTTAGACGCTTCTATGTATTCCAAGGATTTCACATAAATCAAATTTGCAATGGTACCGCAAAAAACTGCAAAATACAAATTCAGCAACAATGCATCTATGTTTTCGAACACTTTGTTCATTGTCTGTGGAATATCCACCAAAAAACTGGTAACCAATAAAGCAAACATAAAATTATATGTCGCAACAGACCATGCATCATATTTCTTCATTACTATAGAGCCAAAAATACTATATAGTGCAAAGCAAAATCCTGAAGCTAGTCCCATCAATACCCCCACAAATGAAATTTGCCCGATACCTTCTGTCAAAATGCCTGTTACAAAAACACACCCTGTCATAATCATCACCAATGCAATTCTCTTTTTCAGTGTAAATTTCTCTTTAAAAAAAATAACTGAAATAAGCATTACAATTGCCGGAGCTGTATATACCAATACAACAGCAACACTGATGGGTATTCGATGCAAGGCATATCCATAAAGCATCCCGTAGATCAAATATCCCACAACGCCGCAGATCATCAGTGCAAAAAAGTCTTTGACAGAGGAAATTCTTTTGATTCTTTTCCGACATATCAAATCAAACAACAACATGGAAATCACACAAAAAAATGCCTTTGTAAAAAATATTTCATTTTCTGTCAAACCGTAATTCAACAGTACTTTTACAGCCGGTCCACCAGTCGCCCAGATCACAGACGCAAGAACTACCATAAAAGCCGCGATTTTATGCATAAAACCACCTCAGTTTCGGCAGAATTTACAATTCTAAAATGTCAGGCGGAAATCTTTCCGACCTGACATTTATCAGAAAAAAACTTATACACCTTGATTCAATTCTTTTTCAGCTACTGCAATGTCTTCTTGCAGCATTTCCAACAGTTTTTGACCTTCTTCACCCGTCAAATCCAGATAATAATCATATCCAGCTTGTGCTTTTTCCTGGAATACAGCTCTTTCTTCATCAGTATATTCAATCAGTCCGATATCAGGCTTATTGGCAAGAATTTTTTCCAAACGTTCCTGAGAATACTGATTTTGCATATCGAATACATACTGATCCAACTCTTCCTGAATTTCCATAACCATCGCTTTTTCTTCTTCTGTCAAACTTTCCCAAAATTCAGGGTTTGTACAGAATGTACCAATAAATACTTCATGGTTCAAGAAATTCAGATATTCCTGTACTTCATAAAATTTCATTTCTTCAATAGCAAATACAGGGTTTACCTGACCATCAATCATATTCAACTGCAGATTGCTATAAGTTTCCATATAGGGTACAGGTGTAGGATTGCATCCATAAGCAGAGTACGCCGCAATCAGCAAGGGAGATGCCATGACTCTGATCTTAAACCCATTCATGTCCTCCGGTGTATAAATGGGGAAATTGGATGTAACAACCTGGAAGCCTTCTTGGAACCAGTTTAAGGGAATCATATCTTTTTCTGTATAAAGTCTATCCAATTCCTTTGTTGCGTTCCCTTCATTCAATGCCTTACGATTTACTTCCATATCATCAGAAAAAACATAATGCAGCATCAAAAGCTGATTTTCAGGAATGATGGTTGCAACTGTTGCAGGGTTATTGATAGCAAAGTTTACCGCATTATAACGCAGCAATTCGATTGCGCCTACACCGTCAGCCAACTGTCCTACCGGGTAAACATCTACACGTATTTTTCCACCGCTTTTTTCTTCTACCAGTTCTTTGAACTTCATGGCAAACTGATCCTGTACGCTGCCCACACTTTCTTCATGGCAAAATCTCCAAACTTTTACGTCTTCAGATGTTGCAGATGTATCATTGGTTGTGCCGGAACATCCAGCAACAGTCATCATTGTCGTAACCGCTAAAATCAAAGCCAAAATCTTTTTCATATGGTCCCCTCCCCTCAATATACCAGATTATAGAAGAACATTGCTGTCTGCGGCACCAGAATAAACAGTACAGACGCAATCGCAGAACAGATAATGTAAGCAGGAACGCCTTTAATTACTTTCAAATATGGCGTATTGAAAATTGCGCTGGCTGTAAAAATATTGCAGCCAAAAGGAGGTGTTGCAGAACCAATGGCACACTGCACAGAAATGATCAGACCCAGATGGATAGGATCAACGCCTGCTGCAATGGCAATGGGATAGAAAATAGGGGTTAAAATCAGAATAACAACCAGCTGGTCTGCAAACATACAACCGATCATAAAGAAAATAGTAACACAAACCAGAACCTGCAACTGAGAAGGTGCATCCCCCAGGATGGCAGATGTCAACAGCTGTGGAATCTGTGCATAGGAAATTACCCAGGAGAATACCTGTCCACATGCAACCAGAATAAAAATAGCCGCTGTCAGAATACCCGTAGATTTCGCAATTGTTGGAACATCTCTCAGTCGGATCGTCTTATATACAAATGCTTCTACAATTACTGCATACAGTACAGATACAGCTGCGGATTCAGTAGGACTGAAAATACCGGAATAGATACCACCCAAAATGATCAGAGGGAAGCCCAGAGGAATGATGGCCTGTTTGAAAGCGACCCATCTTTCTCCCCAAGTTGCTTTAGGTTCCCGAGGAGTACCTTTCATCTTTGCGCGAAAAACACTGTAAATTGCAAACAGAATAAACAGAACGATACCGGGACCAATGCCTGCGATAAACAATTCCGCTACAGAAGTACCTGTTACAACACAGTACATAATCATGATGACGCTCGGTGGAATCAGCAGCGCAATGTTCGCAGCATTGATGATCAGACCGATTACATCTTCGTCATCATATCCTTTCTCCAGCATTTCTTTTCTCATGGGTTTCCCTACCGCAACAACAGTCGCCTGTGTAGAACCAGAAATGGCACCAAACAGCGTACAGGTTGCCCCTGTTGTTACAGCCAGACCACCCGGCAGATGACGAACGAAGGAACCAATGAAGTTCAGCAGTCGTTTAGAAGTCTGACCTGCACACATAATATCTGCAGAAAAGATAAACATTGGCACTGCTAACAATACAGATGAGGAAATGCCGTTGATGAGCTGCTGTGATAAGATCATAGTATCTGTCTGAGAGAAGAAAAACAGCAGCACCGCCAAAGCAGCCACTAACAAGGACATAAACATAGGGAAGCCCAAAATCAACAACGTAAACATACAAATCAAAAGTACAGGAATCATGGAGCATCCGCCTCCTCTTCTTTTCTTTCTGCTTTCATTTCTTCGCTGACAAATTCTTTGAATTCTGCCTCATAAATCAATTCAAGCCCTTCACCGGCTTTCACTTCAGAACCAAGATATACGTCAGATGTTGTCAAGTTACGAATGAAACAAATCAGATATTGCACGGCTGTCAGAAAAACACCAACAGCAACTATACTTTGCAAAATCCACATAGGCAGTTCCAGAGCAGTACTGATACGCCCAACTTTCATATTATCCATCGCATAGCGCACAAACACACTGGTCATATAGAACATAACCACAGAAGTAAAACCGGAAATGATCACCAGCATAGCTTTGCGAATTTTCTTCGGCACATTATCTACAATGGCATTCATATTGATATGTTTAGAAAATCTAGCTGCTGTACTAATGCCCCAGAAGGTTACAACGACCATCAAGAAACCACCAAGTTCTTCTGCAAAACTCAAACTGTTATTCAAAACACTTCTGAAGAAAACATTGAGTACCAGCAGAATTGCCATAAACACAATAATATATCCTAACAAAAAATCTTCTAACTTCAAAATCGCCTGATTTATTTTTTCAAATTTCAAAATACCTTTATTAATGCTTTCTTTCATATTTTCGCCCCTCTCAAATGCTTGGACCGGGTTACGTTTTCTCGCGTATATGATCAACGGATTTTAAAAAACGGGCGCCAGTTAGAAAACCGACGCCCTGTTTAAGGAAGAGAACTGATACTGTCCGAAACGATTTATACAGTATCAATCATTATTTACAAAAAGCTTTCTCGGGAAGTGGGCAAAGGTTTCATGTCCATTTTCTGTTACAACCAAAGCTTCACTGATGGATACGCCATAGTCATCCAGATACATACCGGGAATACAATGGAATGTCATACCAGGTACAAGCACTGTCTTATCACCTGGTCTTAAGCTTGCTGTATGTTCACCCCAGTCAGGAGGGAAGTTCAGCCCCATAGAATAACCGATTCTGGATTCTTTTTCCATACCATATTTTGCAAGTACTTTTCTCCATGCGCCTTCTACCTGTTCGCATGTATTTCCGGGTTTTACCTGTTCCAGCGCTGCATTCAAACCTTCTACAGCGATTTCTGCTGTGTCGATTACTTTCTGAGAAGGTTTACCGATACAAACAGTACGTGCCATTGGAGAATGATATCTCATATGGCAGCCTGCCAGTTCTACAGCAACAACTGTGTTATCAGGATATTTTTTATCTGTCCATGTCAGATGGGGTGCGCCAGCTGTTTCACCTTGAGGCATCAGAGGAACGATAGATGCATAATCGCCGCCGAATTCAGCAGTACCTCTCAGCTGTGCTTCATAAATCTTTGCTACAACGTCACACTGACGAGCGCCTGCATGCAGATTGTCAATGGCAGCCTGCATTGCCAGTTCTGCAATTTTACCAGCTCTTCTCTGCAGGGCAATTTCATTGGGAGATTTGATGATTCTTACCCAGTTCACCAGCAGGTCACCATCTACAAATTTTGCATCCGGCAGACCAGCTACCAGTCTCTCAAAAGCTCTTGCTGTAAAGTAGTAATTATCCATTTCCACAGCAATGGTCTTTTTATCCAGACCCAGTTCTTTTACAACAGATGCCACATAATCCATAGGATGTTTTACCAGACTCTGCACATGGTCATCGCTGTATGCTCTAACATGAGCATCATCCAGCCATGTTGTTTTTACAACGCCGCAGAATGCATCCATATAACGACCAATGAAATAAGGCATTTCGTCATCCATGTCGATCAGTACCATCTGGTGCACATAGAAGGACCAAGCATTGTGTCCTGTCACATAACACATATTTGCAGGATCAGTGATCAGAAGGACATCAATTCCTTTGTCTGCCATGCTCTTTTTCACTTTTTTCAATCTTTCCAGGTATTCTGCTTTTTCAAAAGGCATTAACATCAGTATTCACTCCTCGTATAGTATCTTTAGATACCATTATTCTTATATAAAATTTAATAGTTACTTTGTTCAATAGGCTTCATTAAACCCATGATATAATTGTCCCAGTGTCAATCAGGCAAAAGTTCTAGTCACTCCTGTTGAACTCCCAGAGAGTTACTTCACCAAAAGTCTGTTCCCCTGACATGGAAGTTAGCTTCAAACCGCTGGCTGTTTGCTTAAGTGATTGGACAACCATCTTGCAGTGTGGTTTCGCATCTGTCCATCTTAAGCTGGATTCTTATATGCGAGGGTGTTGATGCTCCATGGTCATGGGTTTACCAAGCCGATTGAACACTTTAATCCCAAACGAAAGAAGGTGATTTTATGAACCCACTTTACGTCGGTATTGATGTGAGCAGCAAAAACAATGTCATTTATCTGATGCTCCCTAATGGTGACAAGCATAGTTCTTTTTCACTTGCAAACTCACATGATGGATCTACTCAACTTGTAAAACGAATTTTTACAGCAATGACTTCTAACAACATCGACTCCGTTCTGATTGGACTGGAAGCAACTTCTGTCTATGGCGACAATCTAGTATACTTTCTAAAAGAAGATACAACTCTCGCATCCTTCGATAGAAAAATCCATGTCTTGAATCCAAAGCAGGTCAATAAATTCAAGGAATCTTATAACGACTTGCCTAAGAATGATTAT
>NZ_JADCKK010000050.1:0-19346 GCF_014982935.1 Anaerotignum lactatifermentans
CAACTCGTTTGCTTTTACAAACATCAGCTATAAATGGCTGTCCGCACTTCTTTGCGGTGTGTGGTCAACTCGTTTGCTTTTACAAACATCAGCTATAAATGGCTGTCCGCACTTCTTTGCGGTGTGTAGTTTCCCAACTGCAATCCCTTGGGGAAAAACAGGGAGTTTCAAGGCATTTATGCCGATGGATACTCTGCACCCCGAAGAAAACGGGGGCAGCGAAGCTGACTTTGCAAAGCAAAGTGCTTGACCCGCTGTTTATACTTCTGCTTACTCGTGAAAGGCTTGAATGAAATGAGCCTTTCACGAAACAAAGGGTGTCGATAATATCGACACCCTTTGTTTTCTGCACTCTACAGGATTCGAACCTGCGGCCTTTCGGTCCGGAGCCGAACGCTCTATCCCCTGAGCTAAGAGTGCAAACCGTAATCCTTATTTTACAAGAAAACAGGCGGTCTGTCAAATTTTCTTTTCGTCTTTTTCCAAAAAAATCCGACACATCTTCGGGGAGGATTCCGCTTGCCGCAGGAGAGATAAAAACTCCGCCACCGTCAGTTTTTCCCATAGTTTATCGGCGGGAGGATAGAACTTTTCTGACCGTCCCAGAAGAAAATCCGTGGAAACGTCGAAATAATCCGCCAGTTTCAGCAAATCGTCAAAGGAGGGCTGGTTCCTGCCGGATTCATAATTGGCAACGGCTGTATGGTTGTAATGGAGGTACTGCCCCAAAGCCTCCTGTGTGATGCCCTTTTCTTTGCGGAGCTGGCGCAGACGCTGGGGAAATTTGTTTCGCATGGACAATGCCCCCTCTTTTAGGAAAAATTTTCTGGTATCGTTTTACCTCATTATACTTATTTTAAATAAGAATTTCAATATAATATGTTATTTTGAAGTCTAATCCTATTTTTACGGCACAACCTATAATGTTATCAGGTGATGAATATGCATGCAAAAGACTTTGAAAACTTTCTTTCTCTGAGAATCTCACAGCTGCGGCATCAAAAAGGAGTTTCTGCCAGAGAAATGAGTCTTGCCATAGGACAAAGTGAAAATTATATCAGCCGAATCGAAAGCAAGCGGATGTTGCCTTCCATGCTTGTCTTTTTCTATATTTGCGAATATTTTGGCATCCATCCAAAGGAATTCTTTGACGAGCAGCTGGAAAACCCCGGCATCTCCAAAGAGCTGATGGAGAAATTCCAGAAACTGACGCCGGAACAATCCCAGCACATCCTTGCCATCATGGACGACATTTTGGAGCGTTGACATGCTTTTGTGAAAAACAAAAAAGCCGAAATCAAAGCAGATTCCACTTAAGAAAACATTGTTTTTCTTTTTCTTGATTTCTTAAGGGGAATTGCGATGGCAGTCTTCATAAGAAAACATACCAGATAATACCCTCACAAAAACAAAAAGCTGAAATTCTTTTATTTAATAAGAATTTCAGCTTTTTGTTTTCTTATGAAGACGCCCCGAAAAGGATTTCGGCTCTTTTTATGCCTTCACTATTTTCTCAATGATTCTATCTTAGTCTTCAATATGCAGAGGTTTCAAATCCCAGATTTCTTCCGCATACTGGCGAATGGTTCTGTCACTGGAGAACTTACCGCTCTTCGCCACGTTGACAATTGCCATTTTTGCCCATTTTGTCTGGTCACGATATGCTCTGTCAATATCCCACTGGGCTCTTGCGTAATCCGCATAGTCTTCCAGTACGAAATATTCGTCCGCTCTGCCGCCGCAACCATTGAGCAATGCGTCGTAGAGTTCACGGAACAGGTCTGTGTTCTGGTCGAATGTACCGTCGATGAGGCTGGTCAGAGCCATACGCACTTCCTGATTCATGTTGTAAATGAACCAAGGGTCATAGTGGTCATGGTATTTTGCCTGTACTTCTTCAGCAGACATACCAAAGATAAAGATATTGTCTTTGCCCACTTCTTCGTAGATTTCCACGTTTGCACCGTCCATGGTACCAACGGTCAATGCGCCGTTGAGCATGAATTTCATGTTACCGGTACCGGATGCTTCTTTACCAGCTGTGGAAATCTGTTCGCTGACATCAGCCGCAGGAATGAGGCGTTCTGCCAGAGATACGCGGTAATTTTCCATAAATACCACTTTGATTTTGCCTTCGATGGTAGGGTCATTGTTGACTACATCGGCAACAGCGTTGATAAGCTTGATAATCAGTTTCGCACGGCGATAGCCTGCCGCTGCTTTTGCACCGAAAATGAATGTACGAGGCACCATATCCATGCCGGGGTTCATTTTCAGCTGGTTATACAGCCCAATGATATGCAGCACGTTCAGCAGCTGGCGTTTGTATTCATGCAGACGCTTTACCTGAATATCAAAGATGGAATCGGGGTTGATGTCGATGCCCTTTGTTTCTTTGATATACTTCGCCAGTGCAACTTTATTTGCTTTCTTGATTTCCATGAAACGACGGCGGAAGGTTTCATCTTCTGCGTAAGGCAGGAGTTTTTCCAGTTCTGTCAATTCTGTAATCCAGCCATCGCCAATGGTTTCAGAGATGAGCCCAGCCAGACCATGGTTGGCATGAAGGAGCCATCTTCTCTGGGTGATACCATTTGTTTTATTATTGAATTTTTCAGGATACAGTTCATAGAAGTCCTTCAGTTCCTGATGTTTCAGAATTTCTGTATGGAGTGCCGCAACACCGTTTACGGAATGGCTGCCCACGATGGCAAGGTATGCCATACGAATCTGACCGTCGGCAATGATTGCCATACGACGGAGTTTTTCAGGGTCCATGCCGTATTTTGCCTGCAATTCCAGACAATAGCGGCGGTTGATTTCTTCCACGATCTGATAGATACGAGGCAGCAGACGGCTAAACAGTTCCATGGGCCATTTTTCCAGCGCTTCCGCCATAATGGTATGGTTGGTGTAAGCGCATACCTTTCTGGTGATTTCCCAAGCGTCATCCCAAGGCACATCGTTTTCATCCACCAGCACACGCATCAGTTCCGCAACTGCTACAGTCGGATGTGTGTCGTTCAGCTGGAACGCCACTTTATCAGGCAGTTCATGGAAATTGGTGTGGTGTTTCTTGAAACGCTCCACAACGCGCTGTACGGTGGCGGAAATGAAGAAATACTGCTGACGCAGACGCAGTTCTTTCCCCTGAATGTGTTCATCGGCAGGGTACAGCACGTCTGTCATGGTGCTTGCCAGCAATTCTTCTTCGGCTGCTTTCTGGTAATTGCCTTCGTTGAAGAATTTCAAATCCAGTTTATTCTTCGCCCGTGCTTCCCACAGACGCAGTGTATTTACGGTGTTATTGCCATAGCCGATAACAGGATAGTCATAAGGCACAGCGATAACAGACTGATAATTTTCCTGTACGAAACGGTATTCTCCGTTGCCTTTGGGCACAGCGCGCACATTGCCGCCGAATTTGACTTCTACAGCGTATTCATTTCTCTTGATGCCCCAAGGGTCGCCGTTTTCCAGCCAGTTATCGGGCGCTTCCACCTGATAACCGTTTTCGATTTTCTGTTCAAAAATACCGTAGTGGTAGCGGATACCGCAGCCATAAGCAGGCAGCTGCAATGTGGACAGGGAATCCAGGAAACATGCAGCCAGACGCCCCAGACCGCCGTTGCCCAGACCCGGATCAGGTTCCGCGTCCTCTACCATATTGTAATCAATGCCAAGTTCTTCCAGAACTTCTCTGACCTCATCATACATTTTCAGATTGATGAGGCTGTTGCCGAAAAAGCGTCCCATCAAAAATTCCATGGACAGGTAGTAAACCACCTTCACGTCTTTTTCGTAATATTCATCGTGTGTTTTCATCCATTTGTCGGTGATAACGTCGCGAATTGCAAACACGGCAGCCTGGTAAACTTCCTCGGCAGAGGCTGCTTCCAATGTTTTACGGTATAAAGTTTTGACGTTTTCCCGAATCATTTTTTTCAATGTTTCTTTATCCAATAACTGACTCATAAAAAACCCCCAATAATGTGTACTGAGAACTGCGCAGGCTTTTTCGCCCACCCATTGTATTTTTTGCAGTCCTGTATTCCACTATACCACAAAAATGCCAGAAAATGCAATTATTCCCCGGGATTTCCTGTAAAATCCGGGTTAAATATGCAGAAAATCCAGCCATACCCCCAGCCAGAAGCCCAAAAGCCCGCCGGCGGCACGCAGCAGGAACTGTTTTTCCCCCACTTCTTCCGGCAAAACGGCGCCGCAGACCAGATACAGACAGGTCCCTCCGGTAATGGCCGCCAAGAGTGCCGTCAGCACATCCATGGAAACCAGACCGCCGCTGCACCCCCAGAGCAACGCTCCCAGCCAGAAAAAGACCGTACCCGGCAATCTGCGTTTTTCCGCCACAGTCCCTAATGCCACGCCGCAAAGCACCCCTGCCGCCACAGCGTAAAACGCCTGAGATGTAAAGACCCCCGGCAGATACCGCAGGCAGAAAAAGGCCACCCCCAAGCCCGACAAAAACCCCAGTACCAAAGCAAAAGCGCCTCGTTTCAGGGACAAAAACAGCACACCGCCATACACCACACAAAACATGGTCCAGAAGGAAACAGACATGTTCCCCCTCCTCCCGATTTTTCTCCTGTTATTCAGCTTATGGAAGCAAAGGGGAAAACAGAAGCAGACGGGCACAAAAAAAGCCGAAATCTCTCAGCAGTCTCCCATTCAGAAAACATTATTTTCTTTTTCTTGATCTCTGAACGGGAACTGCGATGACTTTCTTCAGAAGAAAACATACCTCATACCATGCAGATAAAAAAGAAAATAGCCGGAAATCCTTTTTTCTAAGGATTCCGGCTATGATTGTTTTCTGATGAAGAAGTCCCTCATGCAGAGATTCGGCTTTTTATCTTATGCCATTTGGAACACAATACCCACTGCCGCACCTACCAAAATCAGCACAATGGGATGGACTTTTTTCCATTTTCTCGCGGCAAAGAGAATCACAAGGAACAGTATCCACTCTCGCCACTGGAACAGGCTTCCCCACTGGGTAGCGGCGCCGTTCCACGCTTCTTTGTTGAACAGGGAAAGAACGATCACGCCAAAGCCTGCGGAGGCAATGAGCCCCACCACAATGGGACGCAGACCATAAAAGGCATTTTCCACCAACGTACTTTGACGGAAGCGTTCCAGAAATTTATAAACAATGATGATAACGATGACAGAAGGTGTTACCAAACCTGCTGTAGCGATGACGCTGCCCAAAGGTCCCGCGCAGTGAAAGCCCGCATAAGTAGCCATATTAACGCCCAGAGGACCTGGTGTGGACTCGGAAATGGCAATCATATCGGGAATCTGTGATGCGCTGAGCCAAGGGTATTTATCCGCCAGATCATAAAGGAATGGCAGTGTTGCCAGACCGCCGCCTACAGAGAACAGCCCAATCTTGAAAAATTCCAGAAATAATATCAACAACTGCATTTATTTGGCGCCTCCTTTCTCTTTTGCCTGAAAGGATTTTACCACAATGCCGATGACTGCGCCCAGCAGCACCAGCCATACAGGGGAGATATCCACAAATGTTGCCACCACGAAAGAAATGGTAGCAAGAATAATCCCCAGTTTATCCACAACGGATTTCTTCCACATGCCGGAAACAGCATTGATAATCAAAACGCCTACCACTACACGGATACCGCCAAATGCGTTCTGCACAACAGGCAGATGGGCAAAATTGGTCAAAACTGCTGCAATGACCATGATGATGCAAAGAGAGGGGAACACGCCGCCGGCTGTGGCAAAAATCGCTCCCGGAATCCCTTTTCTTTTATATCCGATGAATGTTGCCGTATTGACGAAAATAACGCCGGGGGTACACTGCCCAATGGCAAAGTAATCCAGCACTTCGTCCTCTGTTGCCCATTTCCGGCTCTGCACCACTTCTCTCTGGAGCATAGGCAGCATAGCATAACCGCCGCCAAAGGTGAATGCCCCAATCCGCGCAAAGGTCAGAAACAATGATATGAGTTCTTTCATCTTTTGTCACCTGATTTCTTCTCTTTTGATCGTTTATGCATCGGGATTTTCCGCTTTGAGTTTTTCCATCTGGTCTGTGGTGATGAGGGTATCCATGATCTCATCCAAATCCCCGTCCAGTATGGCATCAATTCGGTGGAGTGTCAACCCCACACGATGGTCTGTCACACGACCCTGGGGGAAGTTATAAGTGCGGATACGTTCACTTCTGTCACCGGTACCCACCTGAGAACGGCGGTCTGCCGAGATAGCCGCGTCATGTGCCTGACGTTCCCGTTCATAAACACGGGCATAAAGCACTTTTAACGCCTGTTCTTTATTCTTCAGCTGAGATTTTTCATTCTGACAGGATACCACGATACCTGTGGGGATATGGGTCATACGGACAGCGGAGTCTGTGGTGTTGACGCACTGACCGCCGTTACCGGATGCACGGAACACATCCACACGGACATCGTTCATGTCGATATGCACGTCCACTTCTTCCGCTTCGGGCAATACCGCTACGGTAACGGTAGACGTATGGATTCTGCCGCCGCTTTCTGTGGCAGGGATACGCTGTACACGGTGTACGCCGCTTTCGTATTTCAGACGGGAGTATGCCCCCTGTCCAGTAATCATAAAGGAAATTTCCTTGTAACCGCCCAAATCACTTTCGCTGGCATTCATGACTTCGATTTTCCATTTCCGCCGTTCTGCGTAACGGGTATACATACGGAACAGGTCTGCCGCAAAAAGTGCCGCTTCGTCACCGCCTGCGCCGCCGCGGATTTCCACAATAACGTTTTTCTCGTCATTAGGGTCTTTAGGAATCAGCAAAATGGTGATTTCCTTTTGCAGTTCTTCCAGACGTTCTTTGTTTTCCGCCAGTTCTTCCTTCACCAGTTCCCGGAAATCGTCGTCCAGTTTATCTTCCAAAAGTTCCAGCTCCTCCGCAATGGATGCTTTCACTTTTTCATATTCCCGATATGCTTCCACAATGGGTGTCATATCGCTGTATTCCTTCATCAGTTTCCGCCACTGGCTCTGATTGGCAATGATATCCGGGTCGTTGACCTGATCTGCCAAATCCATATACTTCTGTTCAATTTCCGCCAATCGGTCAAACATGAGGCTCCTCCTTCTTCTGTCCAAAAACCACACGATCCAGCCCTGCCAAGTCCTGACGACATTCCACAGAAACGAATCCCGCTTCCTCCATCAGGGCAAAGAGCGCTTCCCGCTGGTCATATCCAATTTCAAAAAACAGCCAGCCCCCATCCCGCAGGCGTGCAGGGGCTTCTACTACAATCTTTCTGTAAAAATCCAGACCGTCTTTTCCGCCGTCCAAAGCGTTTCTGGGCTCAAAGTCCCGAACTTCTGTCATGAGCTCCTCGCAGTCCGCCGCCGGAATATAAGGCGGATTGGACACGATAAAGTCCAAGGGGAACAGACTGTCCGGCAAAGCTGTAAACAAGTCGCTTTCCACAAAGTCCACATGGGTCTGATTTTTTTCGTTGTTTTCTCTGGCAAAAGCCAAGGCTTTGGGGCTGATGTCCACAGCAGTCATATCCATATGTCCCAGCTTTTCCAGACAAATAGGGATGCATCCCGTTCCAGTGCCGATATCCAGCCCACGGTGCAGGGATTCTCTTTCCCCTGTTTCCAATATGGTTTCCACCAGAATTTCCGTATCAGCCCGGGGAATGAGCACCCCTTCGCCCACGGAAAAAGGCAGTCCCATGAACTCCCATTCCCCCAGAATGTACTGGAGGGGGCGTCCTTTTGCTCTTTCATCCAGAAAAGCGGCGTATTGCTCCGCCGCTTTTTCATCCAATATGGTTTGTCCTTCTGTCATACGCTGGATTTTGTTCATGCCTGTGACTTTTTCCAGCAGCAGTTCCGCGTCCATCCGAGGATTTTCTCTGCCTGCCGCCTCCAGCATTTCTTTTCCTGTTCGCAGCCACTGGCTGACAGTCTTATTCTGGTTCATCTTCCAGAACCCCTTTCATGGCAGCAATTGCCGTTTCAATCTGATCCGGGTCAGGCTCTGCTGTGGTGATCTTCTGCAGGCACAGACCGGGGTAGCTGATGAGCGCCACCAATTTGCTGTTGGAATTGCCTGCCCAGCGGATGACTTCATAGGAAAGCCCTGCAATGACAGGCACCAGAATGATTCTGGTCACCAGACGCAGCAGGAAATCGTCTGTCCGCACAAAGAAAAATACCACCATACTGATGATCATAACGAACAGCAGGAAACTGGTGCCGCACCGTTTATGGAGTCTGGTGCAGGGCAGTACATTTTCCACTGTCAGTTCTTTTTCGCTTTCAAAGCAGTTAATGGTCTTGTGTTCCGCGCCATGATACTGGAATACCCGGTGGATCTCCTTCATACGGGAGATGCCAAACAGGTACAGCAGGAAAATGGCAATACGGATGAGCCCTTCAATGACACCCAGCACCCAGGTAGGCACCATGGTTTTGAAGAAGTTTCCCAGCCACACAGGCAGCAGGAAAAACAGCAGCATACCCAAAATCAGGGAAAAGCCCACACTGCAATAAATGATGATGTCATTCATGCGGTCACCCAGCTTCTCCTGCAAAAATTTCTCAAACTTGGAAGGCTCCGCTTCCTCTGTCCAATCTTCCCCAGCGATTTCCGCTGAGCGCATCAAAATACGGGTACCTGTTACCAATGAATCCACAAAAGCTGCCACACCGCGGAAAATAGGCAAACGGAACAGCCCTTTTCTGCCCAGACCGCCCAATTCTTTTTTTTCTATGGTAATCCCGCCCTCGGGATTGCGTACAGCCATGGCATACATCTTCTTGCCGCGCATCATAACGCCTTCAATGACAGCCTGACCGCCAATATTCGTTCGTTTCATGGTTTTTCCTCCTTTCTGTCAAAAAGACACGCAAAAAACCCCTTCCTTTCGCAGCAGGGCAAACGACGAAAATTTGCCATGTTGCGAAAAAAAGGGCGGACAAATTTGCCCAGCCCTTTTACGTGTTTCTTGATTATTTTCTGCCGTATTTTTTGTTGAATTTTTCTACGCGGCCGCCTGCTTCCAGCAGCATTTTCTGGCTACCTGTGTAGAAAGGATGACATTTGGAGCAAACTTCGACTCTGATTTCATCTTTTGTGGAGCCTGTTACGAATTCGTTGCCACAGTTGCATTTTACTGTCACCTGTTTGTAATCGGGATGGATTCCTTCTCTCATTTTTTTCACCTCATTCTCTAATTTGTTGATCAATAATCCGAAATTATTTAAAGACAACGTGGGTATTATAGCATAGATTTTCCCGGATTGCAACAGCTTTTCCTGAAAATACCGCCATTTTTCGCTGTTTTTTTAAGCGTCCCCTCTGCCCAGCTGTTTTTCCCAGACAGGCAGACGTTCCACAAATTCCGCATTTGTTTTTGTTTTATGCATCAGGTCATAAAAACCCTGTGTCATTTCCACTGCCGTCATGGTCGCTGCCATACGCCGCAGGGTGTAGTTGCATTCCATTTCCGCAGGACTTAAAAGCTTATCTTCCCGTCTGGTACCGGACTTGATGATGTCCACCGCCGGGAAAATACGGCGTTCCGCCAGTTTTTTATCCAGCACCAGTTCCATATTACCGGTGCCTTTGAATTCCTCGAAAACCACTTCATCCATTTTGCTGCCCGTATCCACCAATGCCGTTGCCAGAATGGTAAGGCTGCCGCCGCCTTCGATATTCCGGGCTGCACCGAAGAACCGCTTTGGCATATACAAGGCTGCCGGGTCAAGACCGCCTGACAATGTTCTGCCGCTGGGGGGAATGGTGAGGTTATAGGCTCTTGCCAATCTTGTAAGGCTATCCAAGAGAATCACAAGGTCTTTCCCCTGTTCCACCATACGTTTTGCCCGCTCCAGCACCATTTCCGTCACCCGTTTATGGTGTTCCGGCTGCTGGTCGAATGTGGAATAAACAATTTCCACATTTTCCCCTTCGATGGAACGCTGGATGTCCGTCACTTCTTCTGGACGTTCATCAATGAGCAGCACAATGAGGTGGACTTCCTTATGGTTCTGGGTGATGGCGTTTGCCACCTGTGTCAAAAGCATAGTTTTCCCCACTTTTGGCGGCGCAACGATCATACCTCTCTGACCTTTGCCAATGGGGGCAATGAGGTCGATGATGCGTCCCGTCAACTCCTCCGCACCTGTTTCCAGCCGCAATTTTTCCTCAGGATAAATGGGGGTCAATTCCTCAAAATTAGGTCTTCTGGCTGCCACGTCCGGGCGGTCGCCATTGACGGTCTTTACAAAAATCAAGGCACCAAATTTCTCCCCTTCTCTTGCCGGACGGAGAATACCTTTGATAGCGTCCCCTGTTTTCAGCCGAAAACGGCGAATCTGGGAGGGAGAAACATAAATATCCCCTGTGCCGGGCAGGAAGTTTTCCGTCCGCAAAAAGCCAAAACCATCGGTCATGACCTCCAGAATGCCTTCGCCCTGCTCCTGATTTTCCCGCTGGGGGCGTTCACCGCTTTCCTGCTGATGGGCTTCTTCTCTGGGCACTTCTGCCGTTTCTTCAGAAAAACCACAAACAGCCACATCTTCGACATTTTTCGCCGCGGATTGTGACTGTTTTTCTGCGATTTTTGCGATGAGCTCGCCTTTTTTTAAGGCGGAAATGGGACCAAGTCCCATTTCCTTTGCCATTTTTCTAAGTTCCATCAGGGTTTTCTGTTCCAGTGCTTCCTTTTCCATTTTCACCTGACTCCTTTTTTCCGCAACGCTAACGCATACTTCACTGCATTAAGCTGCGGGGATTTTCAATACATCACCGGGCTGAATGTTGTCGCCTTCCTGCAAGCCATTTGCTTCCAGAATCTTTGTATATTCCGCACCGTTGCCATAGAATTTCTGTGCCATGCTCCAAGGTGTTTCTCCCTGCTGTACCGTATATTCTGTAGTACCGCTGCTGGAGCCGCTGGAACTGCTGGAAGTATTGGAATCGCTGCTGGATTCGGAATCACCTGTAGTAGTAGAAGAAGACTCAGAATCTCCCTCTGTGGTTTCTTCTGTTTTTGTGCCATCAGGGTTTTTCAGTGCATCCAGTTCTTCCTGCAGCTGCATTTTTTCCAGCTGTACCTGTTCGTATCTCTCATTCAAGTCCTGTGTTTCCGTTATCTGCTGCTGCGCTTCTTCCAACTGGCTGGACAGTGTCACGGTTCTGAAAATCAGGAAGATGATGAGCACCAGACCAATCATGCCCAGAATCAAAGGCAGTTTGCTTCTTCCGCCGCCTCTGTAGTCGTCATCGTAACCATCGCCGTACAGGCTGTCCAGATGTTCCTGTTTTGCACGTTCTTCAAAGTCGATGTCTTCATAACGGGGACGATCGCCAGAACGTTCCATATCGGAGAAGGGCATTTCTTCCCGTTCTTTTTTCTGTTTTTTCTTCTTCATGCCGGATTTCTGAGGTGCAGATGTCTGGATGGTCACTTCTTCCATGATTCTGGATTTTTTCCGTGCCGGCATCACGCTCACATACTGGATATCCTCATTGTAATCATCCTCTGCCATGGAACCTCTGGGGCTTTCGGCATATTCGCTTTCCATGCTTCTTGCACGGCGGGATACATAGCGGGTAGGGTCGCCTTCCTGCTGAGGTGCCCGTTTGATTTCATTGATTTCGGAGCTTACCTGCTGCATTCTTGCTTCCTTCACTTCTTCCACATCTTCCCGCTGAGGACGTCTTGTGCGGTATGCTGCCGCTTCTGTATCCTCATTGGCACGACCCATCAGAGGATGTGTCTGCATCAAAATATCCTGCACTTCTTTGGGCAGGTCATTATACAAATCTGCGTAATACTCTTTATCCGCATCGCTCATACTGCGGCCCTGGCTGCCATTTTCCAGTTTATCTTTCTCTTCCATATGATACCTCCAAAGACAGTTTTTTCCTGTTTTTTTGCATACGAGTTTTCTACTTTGTTGTTTTACATCTTATTCATTTTACATTCTTCCGGAGCAAGTGTCAACAAAAGGGTTGAATTTTCAGTGATTTGTAAGGATTTCTTTAACATGCGCACCTTTGTCCACACTATAAAAAAACAGGAGACAGCTATTTTTATAAGCCCCTCCTGTTTTCCCCGTTTTTTATTGCAGACTCGTTACGGTACAAGTGCCGTCCGTTTCTGTCACATATTCCAGTTTCACGGTACTGCCCACCTGTTTTTTCAAAACTTCCAGATGGTCAGAAGCTTTCACGGCAAAGAGTTCCTCTCTGCCTTCCAGCATCAAGTAGTAATAGGTATTGCCGTCAGCAACGATGTCTTTCAGCAGTGTGATTTTTCCCTCTGCCGTTGTGCCGCTTCCCGAAGGTGTCACATTGATGCCGCTGTTTGCCATAAGATTACGATAAACCTTTTCACACTCTGCCACCGTATCCCCAATGGCGACAATGTGATATTTCTCGATATTGACCATGGCATATTTCTTTACCAGACCTGCCGCATCTTTCAGAGAAAGGAAATAGGTCGGTTCATCGGCAATATTCAGCAAAATGGGGAATGTTGCCGTATAGCCCAGATGCTGCACTTCCCCTTCGGCAGAAGCCATGGCGGAAATTTCTTTTGCACCGGAAATCTGATAATAATTGGTTTCCTTGGTACGGCTGTTCATGAGAACAAAACCAACGATGGATTCATCGCCGCCGATAGAAGTCACACCAGTATATACCCAAACATCGTCGTTGAGGGCAACGTAGTTATAACCTTCTGTGGTCTGCAAACAGCCTTTCTGACCAAATTTGCTGTTGATGAAGCCGTTCTGCAAAGTGCCGTAATAATCATACTGTTCCACCAGCAGTTCCGCGTCATAAACCTTATCCACCCACTGGGGCACATCTGCCACGTCGTAGTAAGCGTGTTCCCCTGTGGCAGCGTTCACCAGAATTGCCCCCTGAATGTCTGTACCACCAAAAAGACCAATGGTCTTTGTTTCCACGGAACATATCCAGTAAGGCACGCCGTTATCATCCACTTCAAAATTGCTGCTGCGAATCATGGCTGTGGGATAACGGAAACGCACATAACGATACAGATTCCGTCCGAAGTGTTCAAAGGGAGAATACTTGATGCCCTGTCCTTCTGGCAGCTTCACCAGTTCCACATCCTGTGTGGTCATGTCTATGTTCATGTAAGCAGGAATACCTGTGTCGCGGTTAGTAATCCATTTGATGATATCACCGTATTCCAGCGGTGTCACACGAACGGGCTTGCTGTTCAGGTTGATCTGGTTGTAGTAATCGCTGACTTCATACTGGGAAACCATATCCACCATGGAACCCATTTCACGTTCTGCCAGTTTCGCCGCAGAATCGCTGTCCAGAATGGGAATCTGGCTGTAATTGACTTCGTGGATATCCTCCGCAAAATCACCATTCTGCACTGTCAGCAAAGAACTGTATGCAGATGCCCGCAGAATGGGAGAAGACAGAAGCACCCCTACCCCGTAAATGACAACCAGCGCCAAAGGGATATAGAGCAATTTTTTCAGTAACGGATTGCTTTCCCACTGACTTTCTTTATGGAAAAACAATGTCTTGGCAATGGTCCAGAAATTGATAACCAATGCCACAACGATCATTGCCACGAAGAACATCCAGCTTTCATTGCTGTGAATATTCAGCGGCGGCAGATAATAATAATACATTCCCGCCCAGATGATCAGCGTCAACAGCAGCGGAATCCACTTGCTTTTTTTCAATTCATGCCACTCCTCTCGGATTTTTATGATTTTCGGGGGCAAAATCCTATTTTTTTGGGTTTTTTGTTGTTTTTCTCAGGATTCTCCTCTTTACATATCCCCCGCAATTCATTATACTATACTATATTTCCAGAGAATTGTATAGTATAGACCAGATACAAAATCGCGTGCAGAAAGCACATATTGTTAAGGGACGTGATATATATGAAAATAGAACGCGTAAGCGACACACAGCTGAAACTGACGCTGACCAAAGCCGATCTGGCAGAGCGGGATATCCAGTTGGAAGACCTCATCCGCCCCGGCGAAAAAACACAGCAGCTGTTCCGTGACATCATGGAACAGGCTATGGAAGAATGCGATTTCATCACAGAAAACACACCTTTGATGGTGGAAGCCGTACCCGTTGGTCTGGACGGCATCATGATCATCGTCACAAAGGTAGAAAGCAAAGACAAAAACAGCAATCCCACAGAGCTGTTCCATCAGGCAAAAGATTTGCACCGATTCAAGAAAAAACCACTGGCAACAGAAGAAGTGGAAGCCAAAGAGGACGACGACCTGCTGGTTTACTCCTTCAGCAAACTGGATGACGTCATCGACCTGTCCATCCGACTGGAACCCCTGTTCCACGGCGCTTCTTCTCTGTACAAAAACGAAGGCAGATATTTCCTGGTGATGCAGGGCAATACATACACCACCGAGGAAACCATCGACGATCTGGAAACCATTCTGGATGAATACGGACAGAAACACATTTCCACACTGCTTTCCAAGTATTATCTGGCAGAGCATGGGGAAACCATCATCGGCGAAAAAGCCATCAAGGCATTGGCGCTGAGTTTTGGCAAAGCGTAAAAAAAAGCTGACATTTCTTACGAAATGTCAGCTTTTTTTATTTTATTCCTCCACATGAATCTCCCGGAGGAATCTATACATAGGCAATAATTTTTCCCAGCCTTGCACAACGAAATCCACCAATTCTGGAGAGAACAGCAAATCGTCAATTTCTCTGGAGGCCGTCAACCCCAGACTTTTCCGCTGATACCAATCCATGACGGCAGGGCTATAATCCCCTTTGCCCATGGGGCGTTTATAAGAATCTCCATAAAGGACAAATTCCTTCATTTTTGCCGCATCCTTTACCAGACGTTCAAAGGCGTCAGGCGCAGCGTCCACTTTTTTCCGAAATGCCTGCATATAAGCCGGTCTGCCTTCATAAAATCCCATGCCATATTCATAGCCTTCGGGCATCACTTCAAAATAAAACACTGGACGGAATTTCCACTGTTCCGCCTTTGTCATAGGTTCTTTCAGCACCATCCATTTTCTTGCCTTATAAGGGCTTTTATCCTTGGAAAAACGCACATCCCGATTGATACGGGAAATGGAAAAATCCATCTGGGGTACATTTTTCTTTTCCAGAAACTTCTTCGTCAGCGCCGCCGAAAGCGCGTCAAAAGGTTCTTTCAGTACTGTGCGGTACCGTTCCCGGTTCTCCTCCATCCACGCTTTATTGTTATTCATTCGCAGTTCCCAAAGAAAATCTATGGTTTCGGGGGTAAAACCCGTAAAGTCTGTCATACTCAACACTTCCTTTCGCCTATTATCATACCGTAAAACTGGGAAAAATAAAAGACAAAAAAACACGGAATCCGTGCCATGATGTGTCATGGAGAATTCCGTGTTTGTGTTTGTATCAAATGCCTGTAAAGATTACAGCAGGCTGCCGATAGACATGAACAGAGGTGCGAATACCAGAGATACAACTGTCATCAGCTTGATCAGGATGTTGATGGAAGGACCGGAAGTATCTTTGAAGGGGTCACCTACGGTGTCACCAACAACGGCTGCTTTATGAGCTTCGCTGCCTTTGCCGCCATGGTTGCCTTCTTCGATGTACTTCTTCGCATTGTCCCAAGCGCCGCCGGCGTTGGACATGAAGATTGCCATCAGAACACCTGTTACCAGAGAGCCAGCCAGCAGACCGCCCAGAGCGGAAGTACCCAGCAGGATACCTACAACCAGAGGAGCTGCTACTGCCATGATACCGGGAACCAGCATTTCTTTCAGAGCTGCTGTGGTAGAGATTTCTACGCATTTTTTGTAGTCAGGTTTTGCAGTACCTTCCATGATGCCGGGGATGCTGCGGAACTGACGTCTTACTTCTTCGATCATCTGGAAGGCTGCTTTACCTACAGACTGCATTGTGAGTGCGGAGAACAGGAAAGGCAGCATACCGCCGATGAGCATACCAATGATAACTCTGGGTTCCAGAATGGAGATTTCTGTCAGTTTAACAGCTTCTGCGTAAGATACGAACAGAGCCAGTGCTGTCAGGGCAGCGGAACCGATAGCGAAACCTTTACCCATAGCTGCTGTTGTGTTACCAACGGCGTCCAGTTTATCTGTGATGTTACGAACGGAGTGATCCAGACCACTCATTTCAGCGATACCGCCGGCGTTGTCGGCGATAGGGCCGTATGCGTCAACGGCTACAGTGATACCTGTTGTGGACAGCATACCTACAGCTGCCAGAGCGATGCCATACAGACCACATACTGCATAAGCTACGAAGATACCTACACAGATCAGCACGATAGGAATCGCTGTGGATTCCATACCAACTGCCAGACCGCTGATGATGGTAGTTGCGGGACCTGTTTCAGACTGGTCCGCGATTTTCTTAACGGATTTGTAGTCACCGGAAGTATAAACTTCTGTGATAACACCGATGATCAGACCAACGATCAGACCAGCGATGATAGCGATGGCAGCGTTCATGTTGCCAAAGAATACCCAGCTCAGAGCCAGAGATGCGATGATCACCAGCACTGCGGAAGAGTAAGAACCCGCTTTCAGGGCTTTATGCGGATTGGAGTTTTCGTCGCCTTTTACAAAGAATGTACCGATGATGGAAGCCAGAATACCAACAGCTGCCAGAACCAGAGGGAATACAGCGCCTTCTACAGAGTAGTAAACGATACCCAGTGTGATAGCAGAGATGATGGAACCAACATAGGATTCGAACAAGTCGGCACCCATACCAGCAACGTCACCTACGTTGTCACCTACGTTGTCGGCGATAACGGCAGGGTTACGAGGGTCGTCTTCAGGGATACCAGCTTCAACTTTACCTACCAGGTCGGCACCTACGTCAGCAGCTTTTGTATAAATACCGCCGCCAACACGGCCGAACAGCGCGATAGAGGAAGCACCCAGACCAAAACCGAACAGAATGTTGGCGTCTTTTGTGATCACATACACTGCGCCTACACCCAGCAGACCCAGACCAACTACGGACATACCCATAACTGCGCCGCCGCTGAAAGCGATAGACAGGGCTCTGTTCATACCGCCAACTCTCGCTGCGTTTGCAGTTCTTACGTTTGCCTTGGTTGCAACATTCATACCGAAATAACCAGCCAGTGTGGAGAAAGCAGCACCAATGACGAAGCAGATAGCTGTCTTCCAGTCTACACCGAAACCGATCAATACAAACAGTACAGCCGCGAAAATAACCAGAATCTTATATTCTGCTTTCAGGAAAGCGTTTGCGCCATCGCGAATTGCAGAAGAGATTTCATGCATACGGTCTGTACCTTCTTCTTCTCTGCCTACCTTAGAAGCCAGGACAAAGGCAAAGAGCAGCGCAACGATGCCCAGCACCGGCGCCAAATACATCAAATTTTCCATAATAATCCCCCTGTTTCATAAATTTGGTGATAATACAGATAATCAGAATATAATTGCTGTTTTTTTGTGAAACAAAAAACCAACAGGCTGTCTTTTTTTGAAAAAAACAAATACACACCCTGCGCCCCACCGCAAAAAGCCCTGTTTTTCTGCTTCGGCACCGGTAGCGTGTATTCTGTATATTTCCAAAATGAGATAGCCATATTCCGTCCCACTTCATAGTATATACGAAACCATAGAAAGAAACAAGCTTTTCCCCACGCCTGCCTGCACTAAATTTCACAATAATTTTTGGTATCTTTATACAAAGGGATACGGTTTTTTTGAAAAAAAATTTTTCTATTGTCGAAGAAAACCCATTTTTCTTCCCGGCAAATTTCCGTCTTTCCCATGGACAACTGTCCTTTTTTTCACAATCTTTACAAAAAAGCCATAAAATCAGTATGATAGGTCTTTCATACATTTCTGTACTATGATAACATAAAATATATAGGATCCGGAGGTAGATAATACATGGAAAATTATCAATCATTCAAAAACACTCTTTTTTCTGTCACAGCATCTTTATTACAACTCCATTCAACATTTTCCAGTCATTTCCATGCAACTATGGACTTCTTTGATTATATTGACGAATTTTTTTCTTATGATTTTCAAATAACACCTGAAAATAATAAATTAGAATTTCAAGGAACTGCAAAAATTGAAAATGGTCAAATTTTGCTATTGACCACAAAATGTAATGTATCTTTTGAAGATGATACCAATTATTCTTTTTTTACAAACATACAGGACATCCATGCACGAGAGTTGCTACATGCAATTCAGGCACAAATTACCGCCTGCCATGATTTTCAAATCTTCCGACAAGACTATCTTCGTATTTTAGAATCAAATCCTTTCCGTTACTTAGAAAGTTTAACTGAATCCAATTTAATTGATTGGGAACCTAAAATTTTTTCGATTTCTAAAAACAATGCAGAAGAAAGCCAAACCCAGTTATGGTTTATGAACTATCATGGTGAATATGGAGAAGAAACCTATGACGTATCATACTCTCTGGAAAACCCAGAAGATACTTCCTTTTACGAATTAACAGATTTTTATCTTGATATGGATATTGGTGATTATTTTTCTGTGGATTTCTCAGAACTCCCTTATGAAGAAATTTTCAAATTATTGTCCTTATTTCAAAAAAAATATATCACAATAGAAGATGTCGTTGTCCGAACAAACAATGCTTTTTGCACTCATCACCATCATCGATTAGAACGAATACAAGCATATATCTGTATTCACAATCAATTTGACATTCACGAAGTAAAAAGTGAATTATCTTATTGCCCCAAATGTGATACCTACTTTATGTCCGAAGTCGAATTTGCGCGATTATCTAAACTGGGAACATTGGGATGTCGTATTTTTACTGAACATGAATACATTCCTATTGCACAAGGAAATACGGCTTCACAATGGAAACCAACTTCTCTACTGCGTAGCTATGGGTATAATGTAAATGCAACAGATAATTTATCAGCAAACCAACGTCACAGCATACTTGCATTTATTTATGAAAATGACATTATGAGTCTAGATGAAATCACACAATTTATAGAATGGTTAGCAAGTCGAAATCAAAGTCCACGTTACAATAACGCCAGAAAAAAATGGCAAGAAGATATTGATTTTTTAAGAAATCAAAAAAATATTTATCAAAAAATCAAAGTAAAAAATCTTTACCGAAAACAAAAACATTTTATTTCAAATTAAAAAAGAGAGGGAAAAATGAACTGAACCAGTAAAAACGGACAATGACAAAAAGCCCCCTTATGTAGGATAATAGAACTACATGAGGGGGCTTTTATTATGGCAAAAAGAAAATACACACATATCAAAATAATTGAACCAAAACT
>NZ_JADCKK010000051.1:0-18624 GCF_014982935.1 Anaerotignum lactatifermentans
TAATAACCATCGAATCAAAGCAAAGTTAAAGGGCTTGCCACCTGCAATTTACAGACAACAAGCCCTTCTGGCTTCTTAAACAATTTTAATTTGAAAATATTGTCTAACTTTTTGGGTTCAGTTCATATTTCCGCCTTTCGACATTTTTACTATCCTATCAAATTCTAAAAAACAAATTTCATTTTTATTTCCAATAGCATTCCACATTCAAAACAGAAGCCGGTATGGAAATAAATTGAATATCAAACTTCAGACTTGGCTGCACACGGGTGCTGGCGCTATGTATTCGAAAACTGAATGCCCAATCGTTATCCATATAGATTTGAACGGTTGTTTTGCTCCCTTGTTTAAATCCCATGGAACGTATCTTCATAGGCGCGCTGGCATCAGGAATTTCAAAAGCAGATGCTTTCTCCCGGCTGGATCTGCCCAATGTGCCATGCAGATTGAATGTATGAATGGAAGTCATTTTCTTGCTGTCGTTGCTGACGATCTTATGATAATCTTTCATACCCACCAAATATTCAAACATTCTGATGGCAACTTCCGGCTCCCTTTCATAAGCCCTGTTTACCTCATCCAAAAAAGCTTTCAGCAGAGGAATGTATACATCCCCATCTTTATCATGCAGCTCTGACCATTTCGTACCAAGTTCTTTCTCTCGATTCAGCATCGCAAAAATGGGGCGGATGTCATCCCAATATTGTTTGCTGCAAGGGATACCATACCATTCTTTTCCAAAATCCAGAACATGGCTTAACCTGCTGTGTTTGACAGCCGTATGGTTATGCTTGATACTCAGCCCCACTTCCCAAGGTATATCTTCCCGGTAAATGACAATATCGCGGACATCCCCATTTTCTCCTGCTTCATCTTTCTGAAAAGCAAGAAACAGCGTCCCTTGATTTTCTTTCATCAAAGGCTCAAGCCCTAAAACCATATCCACCGCTGCATCAGCAGAGAGAGCATATAGTTCCCTTTTGTCCTGACTGATGGCATTCCATGCCCTTTTGTTGGCATCCAGACTGGAATTTGCCACAACACAGGTCTTTCTGACGGCAGCAAGTTTTTTGTATAAAGCAGTCATCCAAGCATATTCATAGGCTCTTCCTTGGTCATTGCTGTTTGTGCTCATTTCTTTTTTCCTCCCGTCTTTTTGCCAACATCCATTCCAATCACCTTATCCCCTTCTCCCTGCAAAAACAGCTTGATAGCCGTTGCAATCTCATAAGCAAGGTTCACAGGGACAGCATTTCCGATCATTTTATATGCGTTGTTTGTTTCTTTATAGAGGAACTGGAAATCATCAGGAAATCCCTGTATTCTGGCAATCTCGCGAATGGTCATTCGACGATAAAGGTGCTCACTGCCTTCCACAAAACGACAGTCATCTTTGCCAAATTTCTGCATTTTAGGTGCTTGTGGATGAAGCTGGCACTGACGCCCAGAAGCCTGTACAGTAAATGCCTGTTCATCCCACCCCTTCACTCTATTGCGGCTCATGAAGATAGGGGAAAAGGCACCTGTGAAATATTCGTTATTGTTCACCGCTTCAGGATTGTGATGATTCTTAGGACCTGCCGGTACAGCAGTATCCTGCAAATCCCAAATAATATCTCTTAAGGTAAGCTTGGCATCATCTTCCTCAGTGGAACCTTTTGGGAATACAAACTGGATATTCAGATCCTTGCGAAAACCGATATAGAAAACTCTTTTGCGTTCTTCTGCCACGCCATAATTTTTGGCGTTGACCAATGTCAGGGAAACATCATACCCAGCCTCCTCAAACATATGCAGGATATTCTGAACAGCCTCACTATGTCTGTTTGCCAGCATGCCGCTGACATTTTCCGCCAGGAAAAATTTCGGTGCAAACTCTTTCAGGAGCCGGATATAATCATAAAACAGTTTTCCTCTGGCATCTTCGATTCCTCTCAATGCGCCTGCTTCAGACCAAGATTGGCAAGGAGGTCCGCCAATGATACCGTCCACCTCTCCATCAATATAAGGAGCAATATCTTCTTTGGTAACCTGCCGGATATCACCTTCGATCAAATGGGTCTTTGGATGATTGATCTTAAATGTCTCATAAATGGTTTGATCAAACTCGTTTGCTACGGGAATATGAAATCCAGCCCGCTCAAATCCCAGATCAAGACCGCCGCATCCGGAAAATAAAGAAATTACATTCATACATTTTGCTCCTTGTCCATAAATTCTTCCAGTATTTTATCTGGAAGTCTCTGTGTTCAGCAAAAAGAATTCTTCTTTTCATGAAGCATTCCTCTTGCTCCTTCAAACACTTCTTCGTTCTCATATCATAAAAGGTCGCATTATTATAGCATTCTTTGCTGTTTTTTTCAATCCGATTTCCGTCATGCGCCCTTGTGTACGCTGCATCTGCCATTTTCATGAATATTTTGGAGGGATGCTTTTTGTCCATTTTTTCATACAAAAAGCCGGAAGCTTTCGCCTCCGGCTGTATGTGCAGGTAAGTTGAGAACAGATTTGTTCTTATTCTGCTTTTGTTACAACATTTTCGCAGAAGTTCATCAGCATAGTTGCTACCTGTGCTCTGGTTGCAGTGCCCTGAGGTGCCAGAGTGGTTTCTGTCATGCCATTTACAATGCCGTTGGCATTTGCCCACTGCATTGCTTCCACCGCGTAGTCGCTGATGGATTCGCTGTCTGTGTAGCCTGTCAGATCTGCTTTTTCTGTAACGTCATAGCCTTTCATCTGCGCGTAACGATACAGGATTGCCGCCAGCTGTTCTCTGGTGATGGAATCGCCCAGACCAAATGTGCTGTCATCATAGCCTGCTACAATACCATTTGCATTTGCCCAAACAATGGCATCTGTGTACCACATATCTGCTTTCACATCTGCAAAAGGATTTACACCTGTGCTTTCAGGCTGTTTTTCCATGTTATAGAGAACCACTGCCAGCATTTCTCTGGTCAGAGGTGCATTGGGTGCGAACTGATTTTCACCTACACCATTCATCATACCGTTTTCCACCACATAGTTTACGCCTTTGTAGAACCAATCGCTTTCGCTGACATCAGAGAAAGCAACGGTTTCAGGTTTTGTGGTTTCTTCTGTTTCTTCTGTTGTTGTTTCTTCTTTATCTTCTGTTTTGCCTTCTTCTTTGAAGGTTACAGTAACTGTCACGTCACAGTTTGCCATGCGGAAAGTATATTCGTTGTCTTTGTCTTCTACTTTCTTTGCGTCGATCTTGTCGCCTTCTGCATCGACAATTTCGATCTTGTCTACCACATAGCCCTTGTCAGGTGTGATAGTCAGTGTGATTTTCTGGTCTTCGTCTGCCCAGTCATCGCTGACAGAAACAGTGCCGTTCTTAGGGTTGATGATAGTGATGTAGCCGTCGTAGCTGTGAGAACCGCCGGAAGATTTTTTCTCAGCAGTATATGTGAAGCCATCTGTTTCATTTCCGCTGACTTCCAGTTTATAACCAGAAGGAACATCAATGGAATCGCTGATGTCTACATAAACTACCAGTTTTGCACCTGCCTGCAAACTAATCCGGTTTCCATTTGCATCAAATGTAACATTTTGAGGAATACGTGTTTCTGTTGAAATACTGATGTCCTGAAGCAAAGAAATCTCATTATTGCCTTTTACATTTTCCAGAGCTTCTTCCAATGTTTTATATGCTTCAGCAGTATATCCTGTTTTTACAATAACTACTTCATCTTCAACAGGTTTCAAATTTTCATCTGCCATAGGATAAGCAATTTCAGAAACATTATTGCCTTTTCCATCCAGAATACACAGTTTATTATCGGATGTAATATAGTTTCCGCTTAACATGACATCTTCCAAGTCTGCGGGATAATATACTTCCAGCGCACTCTGCTGGGTATTGCCAATCATTTTATTTCTGGTAACAGTAGTACTGAAATCTACACTGCCTGTAGACTGAATATGAACAAAACGCTGTCCCTTTACAGTCGCGTCGTCTGTCACTTCGAATGTGTTGTCTGTGATCACGATTTCAGCACCCGCCACTGGTGTAGTCTGAATTGCATCCCAGTCACAGTTTGTAAAAGAGCAATTTGTGATGGTCAGTTTTCCACTTAATTCAGATGCGTAAATAGGACTAAGATTATTAATAGAATTATGGATATCAGTAAAGCGAATGTTGGTAATTGTTGTATCTGCATTGGAGGCAGCAACATAAATCGCAACATTGCCTTCCACTTCATGTCCATTACCATTTAATGTAACATTCTTATTGATGCTAATTTGAGTAGGGTTTGTATAATCAGAGTTTACAATATCTTTCTGTAAAGTGATCACATCGCCATCTTTCGCATCATTGATGGCTGCATTCAAAGATGTGTATTCCACACTGCCAATTTTTGCAACAATCTCTTTTGTTGTTCCACTGCCATCAGTATTGGAAACCCAATTGCCGTTTTCATCTTTGATTGCATGGTTTCCTTTATCTGCTTCATCAATATCCTGTTTGTCAGCAGAGGATGCAGATACCAATACGTCTTTGGATTCTCCTTTAACTGTCAGGTCAACTGCATCTTTATCCAATCCGATAACCTGCACCTTCGCACTGTTTCCGAATCCACCACAAAATGCACCATTGACATTGATTGCGTTTACTGTACCAGAAATCACACTATTATAAATACCGATTGTACCAAGAGAGCCAGTACTTGTTCCCCAGATACCGCCAACATTGGCGTAACCTTCTACTTTTGTATTGGTTGTGGAACAATTGATAAATTCTACTCTGGCATTCTCATCTTTTGTCCAAATTTGTCCAGCAAATCCACCAACGCCATAGCTAACAGGGCTCTTTACTGTACTATTTACAATGTGAACGTTATCAATTGTTGCGTTTTCTTTGATCAGACCTACCAACGCACCAATATACGCATCTGTACTTGTAACAGTTGCATGGTCAATTGTTAAGTTCTTGATTGTTACTTCCTGTGCTGTACCGAACAAGCTGCCATCAACCATTGCTTCAATCTGCAAATTGGAAATGGTATGATTTTGTCCATCAAAAACAGAGTTATGATATGGTCTTTCTTCAACACCAATCTGTGTGAAAATAACATCCTGAGGCAGATCAATATCTGCAGTCAGTACAATTTTTTCAGGAATATTTTCATTGTCCCATTCTGTAATGCAAGAAAGCCACTGCAATTCCATAGGTGTAGAAATTTCACAAACACCATTGACAGCCTCAGGATATCCACTGATTTCCCCATTGTTTGTAATATGCAATGGATATTCTACGAAACCGCTTTCTGTTACATCTAAAACGCCATTATTCGTCATCTTCCCATTCAAGCGGAAAGTACCCTGAACGGTAAATGTTTTATCTTCAGATACCTCTAAAGTAAAACCTTCTTTCAATGTAAGGTCAGCCTGTTCTGGAATTTCGATATCTGCGTCCACTGTAATTTCTTTCGGTTCTGTAATAGGACTATTGAGCGCATTTACCAATTCATCGTAATTCTGAACAATCACCTCAGATTTTTCAAATTGTTTTACCACATACTTGCCATTTTCCTCTATTGCCAAACAATTTTCAGCCAAAAATTGCTTAGCGGGCTCATGTAAAAAGCTGCCTCCATAAATTTGGATACTTCCATTTTCGAAAGTCTTCAAATCATTTCGATCACCATTGCAGGCAAAATTGCCTCCTCGAATTTCTACTGTGGCATTTGAACAAGAAACCGCATAGTCTGTTTCTGAAATAACATCCACTGTTTTTCCTTCTTTTGGATCAATAACCAATTTTGCACCATTAAAGATACTAATTGCATTTACAAAAGCATCTCCAGCTCCGCTAGAACCGCCAGCATAAAAATATCCACCATGAATTGTTAAATCACCAACGGCAGATACGGCACGCCCCATACCAGACGAACCCATAGATGCGATAACTTGTCCACCATTGATTGTTGTTTCACTTCCTGCTTCTGTATAAATAGCATTTCTATAGAAACTTGTAACAGTACCACCATTTATCACCGCAGTACCATAATTCTCCAAACCTGTTCTTGTACCTTTTACAGTAAGTTCAGATCCATTTTCTGCCCCATTTAATACTACAGTAGCACCGCTGTTATTATAGATTGCAACCCCGCTGTCACTTACTTTATTACTCTCTGCACCAAAAATTTCTCCATTTTCTACTGTTAATTTCCCAGAATTTTGAATAACGTGCTTTGTAGATGCCGTAATACTCAGTCTATGATCGCCTAAATCCAACTTAATTTCTTTACTAGCCGGAATCACAAGTGTTGCATCCAATGTGATGTTATCTGTCAACTGAATAGTTGTTTCCACACCATCCTGCGCTTCCAAAACAGCTTTGTTCAAATCTTCAGCTGTACCTACAGATTTCACCACGCCATTTTTTGCAGCAACTTCCTCTGTTGCCACTTCCATTGCCGGCTGGATTTCTGTCGCTTCTACAACAGTTCCTTCTGTCGCCCCATTATTTACGGGTGTACCTTCTGCTGTATCAACAACTTCGGGTGCCTCCACTTCTCCCTCAGATTCTTTCGCAGGTTCTGTCCCTGTTGTCGTTTCTGTTTCTGTTGTTGTTTCTACAACTGTTCCTGCTTCGTTCATGCTGCCATCTTCCGCCATTGCTACATTCGGTACAGCAGTCAATGTCATAGACAGTGCCATAAAGCAAGGCAATACTTTTCTCTTCACCGAAAACTCCTCCTTTTCCTGATATACGTTTTCCTTATTAAAGTAAATCTTTGTAATAAAAAAAATTATGTATGCTCTACATGTGTTCATGTGTAGCATGTTTGTCATGTGCTTTCAATAAAAATATAGAAATTACGAATTGCTTTTATAGCATTTAAACATATTTATATCTATTATTGATTTCATTTTTTACAATGAGATCTCATATTAGCTTTCTCTGCAAAACAGCTGTCTATTTTCTTATACAAAAAGACGACAAAGTCCTCTTTGCCGTCCTCAAAAATTCCAATATATCGTAATAGGCACATCTCTCGACCCAGAAATCCTTCTTCCCACATCCACATGATCGACCAATGCTTCCACCATCTCTCTGGTCAGATGTTCCACATGGATATATTTTTCCACCAACTCTTTCCCATTTCCTCCTGCCTTTTTCCGCTCTTCTATTTCCTGAATCTGTTCTTTGCATATTTTCATCGCTTCTTCCAGTCGCTTCTTCTCCACGGAAAACGCCCTTGTCATGTCCAGATAATCTTCTTCTGTCAAAATTCCTCGCACCTGATCCAGATATAACGCCCGAAGGGCTTTTTTGCAATCTAGAATCTTTTTTTCGTAAAATTTCATCCGATTCGCAACACTGTTTTTCTGTTTTTCATATTCCTTATCCCATTGGATTCCCTGTTCCAAGGCTTCCTGATCCAGATAATTCTCTGCTAGCCGTTTCAGCTCCTCCATAACTTTGCTTTCCAAGCGGCTGACAGAAATAAAAGCGCCTCTGCAGGCATCTTTTGACACAGAACGGTTGGGGCAAGTCAAAAACCGCCACTCTCCCCGTTTCCCCGAGCGCAGCACATAGCCACATTCCCCACAGCGAGCTTTACCAGAAAACAGCCCAATGGTACCAGTGATAAAAGGCTTTGCTTTTTGTTCCCGCATTGCTTTTACCTTTTCTCACAATTCTTTTTCTATGATAGGTTCATGGGTTCCTTCGACCCGATACCATTGTTCCTTGGGGCGAGGCTTGTTTTTCTTTGTTTTATAAGAAACACTGCCGTATTTCCCCTGCACCATATTGCCTATGTACATTTCGTTTTCCAGCATGTCCGCAATGGTGTAATATTTCCACAAAGTGCTGTTTTTCTGCTTTGCCGGCGCTTTGATGATTCCTTTTCGGCGTTTATATTCTGTAGGATTGGGCACACCTCTGTCATTGAGCATTCGAGCTATGGCAGACTTCCCATATCCTTGGGAAAACAACGTAAAAACTTCCCGCACCACCTGCGCCGCCTCCTCATCAATGATAAGATGCCCCTTTCGTTCCGGGTCTTTCTGATACCCATACAATGCCGTAGCGCCAATATGAAATCCATTTTTCCGCCGGTTCCGCAGGACACTTCGGATATTATCGGACATATCCTCCAGATACCATTCGTTGACCAGACCATTGATCTGCCGTGATTTTTTGTTACCTTTCACGTCTGTATCGGCATTGTCCACAATGCTGACAAACCGGATGCCCCACTGGGGAAATAACCCATGGAGGTATTTTTCCACCAGCTCCAATTCCCTTGTAAAACGGGACTGGGTCTTGCAAAGGATGATGTCAAAAAGCCTTTTTTCCGCATCTTCCAAAAGACGCCGAAACGCCGGTCGATTCCGATCAGCACCAGCATAGTCATCATCGCTGTAAATGCCGTAAATCTCCCAGCCCTGTTCTATGGCATACTGCACCAGCATGGATTTTTGATTCTGGATACTGGCGCTGTCGTCCGCAAAGCTGCGCTTATCCTGATCTTCTTCCGATAGTCTACAATAGATGGCTGCCTTCACATGGATTACCTCCTCTCTATCATCTGTGAAGCATTTCTTTGTTCCGCTCCATTTGATTGATGAGGCTGATCCAAGCCTTTGTGAATTGTTCCCGTCTTGGTTCGCTGTTGCCGTCTCGAAATACACTTTTACAGGTATTTTCCTGTCTTTCTTTCATACAGTCCACCTCCCTATATTTATTTATGCCCTTTGGGATGTCCATTTTCTTGTTTGACTCTGTCGAATGGTTGAAAAAAAGAGAAGCTTCTAAAACATTTCTCTTTCAAATCATTCGAAAAACAGCCCCTCGCATTTATACGCCCATTTCTTACTTCTTTTTTACGTTTTGGCAATACCATAGAAGCCCGTATGCTTTTTTGCTACAATCATACTATAAGAAGCGAAAGGGAATGCCGCAGCAAAAAATATAAGGAGGTAGAAGATATGGCTGATCTTGAACAAAAAACCATGAATGACATATGCGAATCCACAGACAACAACACCGCTCCAAAATTACCATCCCAAGATACTGCCGCAGAAGAAACCCTTTGGAAGAAGTCCATGAACCGCATTTTGGTAGGCATAACACTGACTGCCATTACATTGAACTTTGGACTTCTTAATTACATTTTCCCAACCATTGGAACCATGCTGCTTCTTTTTGGTTTTCGTGCCTTACAACATGAAAACAAGTGGTTCAAAAGATGTTTTATCATCTCCATCATTCGCACCGCATATTTCTTCTGGATGCTGATATGGAACACCACCATACTGCACAGCACCATATATTCATCGGCAATGAACACTGTGCTGTTCATTGCAAATCTGCTTTTACAGTTTGCGCTTTTTGTTTGCCTTTGGCAGGGCTTTCTCTCCATTCGGCAAAAAGCCGGGCTTTCTCCTCACGCAGGCAGCGCAGCTGCCCTAATTGTTTGGTATTGCCTGATATGCCTCCTCGCTTTGGTACACTACAACGGCTTTATCATTGCCCTGATCATGTTTATTGCCTATTGCCGCATTATCTACAAGCTGAATAAATTATCCAAAGAACTGGATGAAGCAGGATACGAAATCAGCGACGTTCCTGTCAAATGGACAAACCGACGGATCACCATTGTCCTTCTTGTTCTGCTGCTCATTGGCGGCGCATGCGGTTATCTTTTTTGCAGCAGTTATCCGATGAAATGGACTGCACTGCCTGCTGATGAACACAATAATGTGGAGGACATCAAAGCACAGCTCATAGACCTTGGATTTCCTGCCTATATCCTGAACGACCTCCGTGCGGAAGACATTGCCGCTTGCAGCGGTGCCCTGCAGGTCGTTGTTGATGTAACCGACATACCTCTGGAGGATTATGAAGACACAGGTGATTCCGCTTATGATACTCCAAATCTTCGTGTCACAGGCATTGGTGTGCAGGTTCCAGCCGAACGAGAGCGTTGGATCATCTTCCATCACTTTCTATGGACAAAAAGTCCCGGATTTTATGGAACAGAAGCCATTCAGCTTTGGCCTGTTTACAGAGATCTTTCCGACGGATGGGATTCCGGCGGCGATGTAACAGGGCGTGTTTTATATAACAGCAACGAAGAAACCTTTGCAGCAGACTATTATTCATTGGGCACACAAACATATGCTTCCAACAGTTTCTTCTTTGGTCCCCAAGACAACACCGATGTGTTTGCCACATTCTCTATGCCTCGACAGGGCAGCAGTTATAGAGGCTATATCGCATATCCCATTGAGGAAGTGCAGGATGGATACATTATCAGCAGTTGGATCAATTATGTACATCAGAAAAGCTGGGTGCAGTATCCTGTTATGACAGCAATGGAAAAGAGAATGACAAACAGTTGGAACTATGCTGGCGCATTTCAGACATTGGAAGATGCCCTGCAATTTTATCCATCAGACGAAGGCATCGATCTGTACAGCTAACACTACAGCACTTCTCACATGACACTTCCAAAGGTGCAGCAGAGCAGAAAGCCCGCAGCACCTATGAATACCTCATCGACTTGGCGGAAGACCCGGACGTTCTGGCCCCCCTGCGGTTCCTGCGGGAACGGGAAGTGGTGCACTTCCAGCGGTTCGGAGAAGCACTGGAAATTGCCAGAGATCATCTGAATCAAAAACACTGGTTCTTCAAATAAGCAAATCCCGCTAAAAAGCAGCAGGAAGCCTTGTTATCCCCAACAGGCTTCCTGTTTTTTGTATGCCCTTTTCTTTTCATGAAAATCATAGAAAAAAACGTGTTCTTTCTGTGAAAAAGTCTTATAATAAGAAGTAAGATTCATATGCTTGTGTATGACGCACAGCATTGGGAGGTGACCGCCGTATGCGCGATTTTTATTTGAAAAACAGACAGGCTCTCCAGGATTTTCTCATTCTGGGTGCCACCATATTGTTTTGTTTTCTCTTTTTCCGCTACTTATTCCCGATTTTTCTGCCTTTTCTGGTGGGCTGGCTCCTGAGCCTTCTATTCCGTCCACTGGCAACTTATCTGGAAAAGCGGCACATTCCCCGCTGGATTGCGTCTTTGTTCTGCATCCTATTATTTTTGGGGCTGATTTCCCTTTTTGTTGCTCTCATTGGCAACCGCATCGCCGCACAGGCACAATCCTTCCTGCGGCTCATGCCCCAGTACATGCTCCTGATTCAAAACGCATTGAATCGGTTTTGGACACAGTTGGATAGTCTGCTGGTGGTACTGCCTGACCCGCTGCAAAATCTCATTCAAAACTCCACAGAGCAGCTGCGGGGCAATCTGTCCTCCATACTGCTTTCTCTGGTGCAGAGCACAGGTTCTTCATCCCTGACTTCCGTACCGAATTTTCTGCTGGGTGTGCTCATTGCGCTGCTGTCCTCCTATTTCTTCACAAAAGATGCAGCCCTCATTCGCAGCCTTTATGAAAAATATGTGCTTTCCCTGTTCCGCACATCCATCCATAATACAAAGCGGAATCTGAAAACATCCGTATGGGGCTATATCAAAACACAGCTGATTCTGATGATTTATACCTTTGCCATCACATTCATCGGTCTTATGGTACTGCGTTCTCCCTTTGCACTGCTGCTCAGTGTCATCATTGCCATCATTGATGCCCTGCCGTTCTTTGGCAGCGGCTTCATTCTCTGGCCGGGAGCCGTCATCCATCTGATTCTTGGCTCTCCCAAGCTTGCCATTGGTTATATGGTCATTTACGCCGCTGTACAGATCATGCGACAAATCATGCAGCCAAAGATTCTTGGTACACAGATTGGTCTGCATCCTTTGCTGACACTGTTTTCCATGTACTTTGGATATAAATGCATCGGCTTCTGGGGTCTGCTTCTGGGTCCTGTCATTGCAGTCATGTTGCAGGCATACTTCCAGACCCGCGAAAAACCACCAACCACATAAAAAAAAGCGTTTTCGGTTTAGGGGCATCTTCATAAGAAAACAAAAAAGCCAAAACCCTTATCATTACAAAGGATTTTGGCTTTCTTATTTTGTTCAGATTTTATTTGTTATGTTTTCTTATGAAGACAGCCGTTGCACTTCCCCTTAAGAAATTAAGGAAAAGGAAAATCCATGTGTTCTTAAGGGGAAATTGCTTTTACCGAAAACGCTTTTTTCTTATACTTTATGCCTGAAACATGGGTGTGGACAAATATCTGTCGCCAGTATCGGGCAGCAGAACGACGATGTTCTTACCCTTATTTTCGGGACGTTTTGCCACTTCCAGAGCCGCATGGATGGCTGCCCCTGCGGAAATGCCCACCAACAGACCTTCTTTCTGTGCCACTTCTCTGCCTGCTGCATAAGCCGCTTCTTCTGTAACGGTGATAATTTCGTTATACAGCTTTGTATCCAGAATGGAAGGCACAAAGTTTGCGCCGATGCCCTGCAAGCCATGGCTGCCGGCTCTGCCTTCTGTCAGCAGAGGAGAGGAAGCAGGTTCCACACCGATAATCTGAACATCGGGATTCTTTTCTCTCAGATAACGACCTACCCCAGTGATGGTGCCGCCGGTACCAATGCCTGCTACGAAAATATCCACTTTGCCGTCGGTATCTTCATAGATTTCAGGACCTGTTGTTTCGTAATGCGCCTGCGGGTTTGCAGGGTTGTCAAACTGTCCGGGAATGAATGCGCCGGGGATTTCTTTTGCCAGTTCTTCCGCTTTGGCAATGGCACCAGCCATGCCTTTTGCCCCTTCTGTCAGCACCAATTCCGCACCGAAAGCAGACATGAGCAGACGGCGTTCCATGCTCATGCTGTCAGGCATCACGATGATGGCTCTGTAGCCTCTTGCCGCTGCCATAACAGCCAGACCAATGCCCGTATTGCCGCTGGTAGGTTCGATGATAGTCGCGCCTGCTTTCAAAAGACCTTTTGCTTCCGCATCTTCCACCATTTTCTTTGCTACACGGTCTTTGGCACTGCCGCCGGGGTTCAAAAACTCCACTTTTGCCAAAACTTTCGCATCCAGATTATGGATTTCTTCCAAATGTGTCAGTTCCAGTAACGGCGTTTTGCCGATCAATTCTTCTATATTTTTGTAAATCTTTGCCATGGGAATCATCCTTTCCGCGATTTTTAAACATAGTATCACTATAGGTTTTGTATGTCAAGCTGTTTTTTTCAGCCTGCATCTGTTCTCATATTACCACATTCCGCCGCTGCCTTCAAATAAACTTCATGCTTGTTTCGCTTTCTTTTCCTTGTATACGTTCTTTTTTTGTGCTAGTATTTTAATGGAAATATTCATTGATTGAGATATAGAAAGGAACGATTCAAATGAAAATCGGACGCAACGATCCCTGCTGGTGCGGCAGCGGAAAAAAATATAAAGTCTGCCACGCAGATTTTGACGAAAAACTGGCAGAACTGAAATCCAAAGGGGAAAAAGTACCTCCCCACTCTCTCATCAAAACACCGGCACAGCTGGAAGGCATCCGCAAAGCCGGCAAACTGAACACAGAAATTCTGGATATGGTAGCAAAAAACATCCACGCAGGCATGTCCACAGAAGACATCAACAAACTGGTTCATGAATACACCATCGCACACGGCGGCATCCCCGCACCTCTGAACTACTGCGGATTCCCTAAGAGTGTCTGCACATCCGTAAACGATGTCATCTGCCACGGTATCCCCTCTCCCGACGAAATCCTGCAGGATGGGGACATCATCAATGTAGACGTTACCACCATTCTGGATGGGTATTACGCAGATGCATCCCGTATGTTCTGCATTGGTCAGGTCAGCGACGAAGCCAAAAAACTGGTGGAAGTCACAAAAGAATCTGTTGACCTTGCCCTGGCAGAAGTAAAACCTTGGGGTCATCTGGGTGACATCGGCGAAGTTATCAGCAAACACGTTTATGCTCACGGCTATACTGTCCTTCATGACATCGGCGGTCACGGTGTTGGCAACGACTTCCACGAAGAACCTTATGTATGCCACATCGGCAAAAAAGGCACCGGCATGCTGCTGGTTCCCGGCATGGTATTCACCATCGAACCCATGGTAAACGAAGGGGAAGAAGATTTCTTCCAGGATGAAGAAAACGGCTGGACTATCTACACAGAAGACGGTTCCCTTTCCGCTCAGTGGGAATACACCGTTGCCATCACCGAAGACGGCGTAGAAGTCATTACCCATTGATTTGATTCACACAAATGAAAACGTGAGGTGTTGCATTTATGAACGGTTCCAAACACATTTCCAACTGTTACAGCGCCTTACAGGGACTCTACTGGATGAGTTACGGCGCCATCTATACCTTTGCCGCCGTAGTCCTTTTAGACAGAAACTATACGGATTCACAGGTCGGCACACTCATTGCGCTGGCCTGTGTTTTTTCCGCTGTGTTTCAGCCCTTCGCGGCTGCGGCAGCTGACCGGGGAAAGCGGTTTTCTCTGCGGTCTTTGATGACGCTGATCTGTCTTTTGACCATCGTCCCTATGGTTCTGCTGTTTTTCTTTCCACAGCAAGCCCTTTCCGGCGTTTGTTATGTGATTCTGCTTCTGCTGCATCTTGCCTTCCAGCCTCTTTTGAGCGCATTAGGCATGCATCTGCTCAATAACGGATATTATCTGAATTTCGGCGCTGCCCGCGGCATCGGCTCCATGTCCTATGCTGTCCTTGCCTTTTTCCTCGGGTCTTTGACGCTGATTTTTGGTCTGCGGTGTCTGCCTGTCATTGGCAGTCTGCTGTATCTGCTTATGGCAGTATTGTTGCAGGCATTTCCAGAAACCAAGCGGAGCGGCTCATCCATCGTATCCTCTCGGGGTACCGTTTCCATACTGCGGGAAAACCATCGGTTTGCTGTCCTCTGTCTGGGCATCATCCTCATTTTCATTTCCCATAGTGCCATCAACACCTACATGATTCAGATTCTGCAGAAAATCGGCAAAGGCAATCAGGAACTGGGGCAGGTCATGGCATATACAGCCGTACTGGAATTTTTCGTGATGATCGGCTTTTCCAGATTCGTCAAAGGACGGGACTGCGGCAACATCTTACGTTTCACCGCCATCTTTTTTGTGCTGAAAGCCATTTTTGTTCCCTTGGCACCTACTCTGCCTTTGATTTACGTGGCCTTTCTGACACAGATTTTTTCCTTTGCCCTGTTCACACCGGCTTCTGTTTACTATGCAAATGCCATTCTTCCTGCCGGGGACAAAGTAAAAGGACAGGCAATGATCACCATTGCCATCACCATCGGCAACATCGCCGGCAGCTTTCTCTGCGGCCATTTCATCACCCTTTGGGGCATCACAGCGGCTATCCTGGTGACCGCTGCCATTGCCGTCATTGGTCTGATCTGCTTCTTCCTTGGCGCGGAAAAAACAGGACCCATTATCTTTTCTGAAACGCAAAAAAGTGCCGAATCATAAGAAAACAAAAAAGCTGAAATCCATACAAAGGATTTCAGCTTTCTTATTTTCATTGAGATTTTATTACCCATCGCAATTCGGGCACTTTTCTTATGCCCATAAAATAGCGATTTCCGTCAGCACGGTTTCTTCTTCATCAAAAATGAATGTGATGGTTTCCCACTGGCCGTCTTTTTCTTCCACAAAAGTTTTGGTATGCACCACATCACCTCTGCGGCATTCCTTTCGGTATACCACACGGATGTCCTTCAGTGTCATGCCGTCATAAATTTCATCAGGCACATCATCCAATGCCCATTCCAGATATTTCACGTTATTGGCATGACCATTGGTATCCGTATCTCTGCGGGTCACTGTAAATCTCTGCTGTGCCGCAGGTTCCCCTTCAGGCATAGGCGGCATACGGAACTTTTCCCCTTCAATGGCAGGGGGCTGGTTGGTGCCGTATTTCTCAATCATGTCATCGGGCATATTGGTGGGTTTGCGCTTTGCAAAATCCATGTAAATCCAGCGGGACATACCATCAGCAATCTTTTCTCCCTTTTCGTCAAAGAGATAATATCCTCTTTCTGCCTGCATTTTCCGGCATTTGTTGCTCCATGTTTCCAGCCGGATGGTTTCTCTGTGGGCAGGCATACGATATACCATAATATGCCAGTTGATAACTGCCCAGCCGCACTGAAGCTCCGCCAGATAGTCCAAGGTATAACCCAGTGTATCTGAGTGGTCAATGGCCGCATTTTGCAGGGCAGACAGCAGTGCCGCCGGAGAAAGCGTTCCTTTCTGGTCTACCTGATAATAATTGATGGTCTGTTCTTCCGCATATCCTTTGCGTTCCATAAAAAACCTTCCTTTCCGGCAGTTCTTACAGCATAGGGGAAATGAGCCTTGCCACGGCTTCTTTCACCTTGAACCACCATCTTCTTCTGTAATACCATTCTCTGGTGATCTCTACAGAGCTTTTCAAATCGTTCAAAAAGTCCTGTTCCAGTTCTCTGGTAAAAGCGGCATCATACAAAAAGGCGTTGACTTCAAAGTTCAGGTCAAAGCTGCGAATATCCATATTGGCTGTGCCCACAGAGGACATTTTCCCGTCGATGCACAAACTCTTGGAATGGATGAAACCTCTTTCGTACTGATAACATCTCACGCCTGCTTCCAACAGCTGTCCCAAATAGGACATACTTGCCCAGTATACAAAGAAATGGTCTGGGTTGCCGGGAATCAGTATCCGCACATCCAGCCCGGAAAGAGCTGCCACCCGCAGAGCTTCGAAAATACCGTCATCCGGTACAAAGTAAGGCGTTGTCAGATAAATATGATGCTCCGCTTCATTGATCATTTTAAAATAGCCGTTGTGTACGTTATGCCATTTGGTATCAGGACCGCTGGAAACAATCTGCATACGGATGCCTTCCGTCTGTTCTCTGAGCGGGAAATACCGCTGTTCCAACTGGACAGCACCATAACGTGTGGTAAAATTCCAGTCTTTGATAAAACGAATCTGCATCTGGTCGATGGCGTCGCCTACCACCCGCAGGTGGGTATCCCGCCAAGGACCATAGCGTTTGACAATGCCAAGATATTCATCGCCCACGTTAAAGCCGCCGATATAGCCCACTTTCCCGTCGATGATACAAAGCTTTCTGTGGTTGCGGTAGTTGATACGCACAATGAATGGCGGCAAAAACGCCGCTGTGTATCCGCCAGCTGCGTGCAGTTTGTCAAAAAAGTCTTTGGGCAGTCTGGAATTCCCCATGCCGTCATAAAGCAGACGCACTTCCACGCCTTCCTCTGCTTTTTTCGTCAGTTCCTCCACCAGACGGGTGCCCAGCTTGTCCCCACGCCAGATATAATATTCCAGATGGATAAATTCCTTTGCCTGACGAATGTCACGGACAAGCGCCTCAAATTTGTCAGCCCCAGTGATAAACCGTGTCACCTTATTGTTGAATGTCATCCAGTTGCCGGAGTTCAAATGCAGATAAGCAAGGTCTGTCAGATATTCCGCATCCACCAGTCTGCCGCCTTTTTCGATGATTTCTTTCTGGGCTTTTACCCTGCCCACACATCGCTCATCCTGGAGCAGATATTTGTAATAAACCTCTCGGTCATACTCCTCTTTGACCCGGAACATTTTTTCCCGTTTGCTGTTCCTGCCGAATATCATGTAAATGACGAATCCAAACACCGGGATGAACAGCAGCACAAAAAGCCACGCCCAGCTGCTGGCAGGATTTCTTCGTTCAAAAAACACCACAAAGCCAGCCAAAATCACGTTGATGACCAAAATCCCTATGGCGATATACGCCAGAATGGAAACAATCTCCATAGACTTCCCCCTTTCTTTCCAAATATAAAATATGAGAAATTCAAATAAAATTCCATAATATAGTATACGCAAAATACGTCTTGACCGCAAGTTGAGGTGCAGCAAAAATTTTGAAAATTTTCACTTTTCCACTTCCCTATTCTTCTAATCTCTGATACAATAGAGTGACGTGAGAAATACAAAGGAAAAGCCTTTTGGGCTTTTTACTGCAAGGAGGAACATTTTGTGAACATTAACGCATCCGATATCATCATCATTGCACTGATTGTTGTGGCTGCTCTGCTGGCAGGCGCTTATTATCTGAATAAAAAGACCATGCGCCGCATGATCCAGGCACAGGATTTCATCGACCAGAACCGTATGACTGTACAGGCGTTCATCATCGACAAAAAACAGGAAAAACCTTCCCCTACCAACCTGCCTAAAGCTGTTTTCGATCAGCTGCCCAAAATGGCAAAAATGCGTAAGGCAAATCTGGTAAAAGCAAAAATTGGTCCCCAGATTGTGACACTGATGTGTGATAAACCCGTTTACGAAGTACTGCCCGTGAAAAAATCCCTGAAAGTAGACATTGCAGGCATGTATATCGTCAGCGTAACCGGCATGAATCTGGCTGATAAGAAAAAGAAAACATTCACAGAAAAAATGACCACACGTATGAACAATGTGGTTTCCGATCAGTCCCAGAAAACAAAAAACAAAAAATAAGCAAACAAAAAGCTGAAATCTTAAAAGATTTCAGCTTTCTTTTTTGTACGCCGAACAGGTATGACAAAACCCCCAGTTCAACTGGGGGTAGGTAAAAATACTTTAGTATAAGAAAGAAACCTCCTGCGTTATAATGAAAATGGTCTGGCAACCAAAATTATAGAAGCAGG
>NZ_JADCKK010000052.1:0-18304 GCF_014982935.1 Anaerotignum lactatifermentans
ATTTACATTCCCAACTCGTATGTGCTAAACTATTCATATAAAAACCTCCTATGCTTTCTTGTGTCTTGGCGGACTCAAGATAATTATAGCATAGGAGGTTTTTGCTTGAAGCTGAAGCTCACTGATTGCCCCGGCATAGCCGGGGGTTTTTATTGGATTCACCAAGCAAAGACAGCGGGCTGTTAAAGTCCGCTGTCTTATTTACTTACAAAAGAAAAATGGAGGCGATTTTTATATGAACATGACTGGTGCACAAAGTATGGTACGTTGTCTGGAGGAAGAAGATGTAAGCCACATTTTTGGCTATCCAGGTGCCACTATATGTCCTTTTTACGAAGCATTATATCACAGTGAATCTATTCAGCATATTCTTGTGCGGCAGGAACACAGCGCTGCCCATATGGCATCGGGCTATGCCCGCATCACTGGCAAAGCTGGTGTCTGCGTCGTAACATCTGGTCCGGGAGCCACCAATTTGATCACCGGCATCGCCACCGCTTACATGGACAGTATCCCTCTCGTTGCCATCACCGGTCAGGTACAAAGTTATCTGCTGGGGCGGGATATTTTTCAGGAAGTAGATATCACAGGCGCAGTTTCCTCTTTCATCAAGCACACTTATCTCATAAAAAAAGCGGAAGACATTCCCCGCATTTTCAAGGAAGCCTTCCATATCGCGACTACTGGGCGTCCCGGTCCTGTCCTCATCGACGTCCCCATCGATATGCAGGAAGCAGAAATTGATTTCTCATATCCTGAAGAAGTAAATATTCGAGGTTATAAACCCACTATCAACGGCAACTTAAAACAGCTGAAAAAAGTGGTTGGAGCCATTGCCGCTGCAGAACGCCCTTTGATCTGCGTCGGCGGAGGTGCCTTTTGCGCTAAAGCACAAGAACAAGTACGGCAACTTTGTGAAGAAACCAAAATCCCCATGGTAACCACCATGATGGGCTTAGGAGTCCTGCCTACCTCTCATCCACTGAATATCGGAATGATTGGCTCCTTCGGACATAAAACAGCCAATATGGCACTTTCTCAAACAGACTTGTTGATTTTGGTTGGTGCTCGTGTAGGCGACCGTGCCATTACGGCTCCGGAAAAGATCAGCAGCCAATCCAAAACCATTCATATTGACATCGACCCTGCAGAAATCGGCAAAAATGTAAACCCTACTGTTCCTCTGGTAGGTGATCTGCGGGCAGTGCTGGAAAGCCTGCTGGCAGAACACCCTATTTCCAACTGTTCACATTGGTCAGAATATTTGCAGCAGGAAGCAGCAGCGGAAAAAGCAACAATGCCAGATCCTCGTCCTGATACCATTCAGCCCAAGCGTCTCATGGCAGAAATCGGAAAGCAAATCACTGCAGACGCTTGTGTTGTTGCCGATGTAGGTCAGAATCAAATCTGGGCAGCAAAATATCTGTCTATGCGTCAGGGGCGTTTCCTGACTACAGGCGGTTTGGGTACCATGGACATGCTTTGCCTGCTGCTATTGGGGTAAAAATCGCTGCACCAGAAAAACAAACCATTGTCGTATGCGGTGACGGTGCTTTTCAGATGACCAATAATGAATTATCCACTATGGTAGAGCAAGGCTGTGATGTAAAAATCGTTTTGCTGAACAACCGTACCTTAGGCATGGTATGCGAATTGCAGCGTATCGCAAAGCGTCATAAGTTTGCCGTTGCTCTGCCGGATACACCTGATTTTGGCAAATTGGCAGATGCCTTTGGCGTAAAGAGCCGCCGTATCAGTCAGGATGCAGATATGGCAGATGCCATTGCAGAAATGCTGGCTTATGATGGTCCTTATCTGCTGGAATGTGTTGTATCAGAAGCGGAAAATTCCAAAGTCAATATGTAAGGAGGGATTCCAATGAAACAGGTTATATCCGTATTGGTTGAAAATCAACCAGGTGTATTGAATAAAATCACCGGTCTTTTTTCCAGGAGAGGTTTCAATATCGAAAGTCTAGCTGTTAGTGTGACGGAAGATGAAAGTGTCTCCCGTATTACCATGATCATTGACATTGGTCATAACGCCGTGGATCAGCTGGAAAAACAGTTGAATAAACTGATCTGTGTCTTGAAGATCAAACGTCTGGACAATGTGGAAATGACTGGCAGAGAACTGATTCTGGTAAAGGTTTCCGCTACTCCTTCCACACGCCGTGACATCAAAGATCTTTGCGATATTATGCACGCAAAAATCGATGATGTTTCTGCAGCAACATTGACTGTAGAATTGGCTGATCTTCCACAGCAAATCAATTTGTTTCTGGAAATGCTCCGACCTTTTGGCATTGTAGAAATTGCACGCACTGGTCTGATTGCTGTCCAAAAAAGGCGCAGCCTCCATGAATTAAAACAAAATAAAAACACCAATCCTTTTTCTAAATGATACTGGATTGGTGTTTTCACATTTCTCATAAAACTTTTTTCTGTATTTTCATTCTTTGTCAGGCATTTATAATCATATCAAATAGCACGAAACCCTTCTACCCATGAATGATTTCGTGCTTTTTTCTTTAAATGCTATATTGCTCAGACATTACTTTTCTGCAAGAGAAAAAATCAGTCTGATTTCTGTACCTTTACCAGGTTCACTATCCATAGAAATGGTAGCATTGTGCAGCATTGCTCCATGTTTCACAATGGATAATCCTAATCCTGTGCCATCGACATCTTTGCTGCGGCTGCGGCTCACACGATAGAAACGTTCAAATACTCTTTCCTGTTCGCCATAAGGAATACCAATTCCTGTATCTGCAACCGTTACGGTAATATCATCGGGATGTTTTTCCACTTTCAGTGTAACAGAACCATTATCTTTGTTATAACGGATTGCATTGTCACACAGATTATAGATCATTTCTTCCAGTACATGAGGCACACCGGACAAAACAGCTGTTTCTGTTTCCAGATGGAATTTGATTTTTTTCTGGGCTGCCTGTGTTTCCAGACGTTTTGCCACAGTTTCTGCAATCAACGCCACATCCACATCTGTTTTTTCCACATTTTCCTGGGCTTCATCCAATCTGGAAAGCTGGATGATATCCTGTACCATGGAAATCAATCTCTGTGCTTCCTCATAAATGTTATTTGCAAAGCGAGGTACATCCTCCGCTTTCACCATGCCGTTTTTCATGATTTCCGCAAAACCAGAAATGCTGGTCAACGGTGTTTTCAATTCATGAGAAACATTTGCTGTAAATTCACGGCGCAGTTTTTCACGATCAGCCTTTTCCGTGTTATCAAAGAGCAGCAGAACCACACCTGCTACCAGACCATCTTCTGTGACAGGGTTTGCCAGCAGCTGATAACTTCTGCCATCGCTTTCCATGGTCACTTCTTCGTGACTGCCTGCCAATGCAGCTGTAATGCAGCGTCTGAAACCCTCTGTACGATTTAAGGCAAACACGTTTTCTTTTTCTGGCACACGATCTACACCAAGCAAACGTCTTGCGCCTTTATTGCAGGAAAGGACTTCTCCTCTGGCATCCAAAACCAACAGACCTTCCTGCATATTTTCTGTAATGGTTTCAAACTCACGCTGTCTGCGCTGACGATCCTGCATCTGTTTGTTGATGAGTTTATTCTGTACAGCAATACGGCGCAGGAATGGTGCCATTTCGTCATAAATTTCCGCCTGTTCGGGATGTTCCAAATCTACATTTTCCAAAGGTTTCACAATGCTCTTGGATGTTTTGCTTGCCAGGAAACCTGCCAAAATCAATGCGATTACAAGTACCAAAGCCAACAGCTGTGTCATAGAAAGGAAAATACTCAGTGCACTCAAACCGGTAACAGACAAACGTAAAATGGTGCCATCACTCAGTTTAATTGCGTAGTTTTCTGTTTTTTCTGCCAATGTGGTGGAGTGACGTGTGCTCTCACCTCTGCCTGTGTTCAAAGCCTCAACGACTTCCTCACGTTCCCCATGATTTTCCATCTGAGAAACATCCACATAGGAATCATACAGTACAGTGCCGTCGGTATCAATCCATGTGATTCTCTGGTTTTGTTTCGGCAACTGCTCCAGATACGAAATACCTTCCGTTTCCATGGCTTTTGCAATATAGACAGCATCTGCGTGCATCGCTTCTTTTGTCCGGTCACTATTATAATCCCCTACAAATGCAACCAGAATAAAAGTGGATGCGATCAAAATCAACAGCGATACATTGAATATCGCACGAAAAATTCTCTTTGTCATGGATTGCCTCCAATCTTATACCCAATACCTCGTATGGTTTCAATGTATGTACCGCAATCGCCTAATTTCTGCCGCAGTGTCCGAATGTGCACATCCACGGTTCGGTTTTCCCCATCGAAATCATATCCCCAGATTTGATTGAGAAGTTGATCTCTTGTTAAAACCATGCCCTTGTTTTCCAACAGATAACAAAGCATATCAAATTCTTTTTTGGTTAGTGTAACAGCTTCTCCTTTTACCAACACTTCATGGCGTTTCTGATTTACCGTCAAATCGCCAATGACGTATCTATTTTCTTGAGCAGGACGCAAATCTTCTGTTCTGCGCAGCAGTGCTTTCACCCTTGCCAGTAATTCCATCATGCCAAAGGGTTTGGATACATAATCGTCTGCACCACTTTCCAGCCCCATAACTTTATCATACTCGCTGCCTTTTGCCGTCAGCATAATGACAGGGAGTTTTTTTGTATCTTGTCTTTGTCGCAGTTTCTGCAAAATCTGTATGCCATCTTCTTCCGGCAGCATAATATCTAACAGAACCAAATCTGGTTTCCGTTTTTCCAACGCTTCCCAAAACAAAGAAGGTTTATCAAATCCTTCCGCTTCCAGCCCTGCTGTATTGAATGTATATGCTACCAGTTCCCGAATGCTGTTATCATCTTCAACCAGATAAATCATCTACAGCCTCACTCCTTACATCAGAGAATTTTCATTAATCATCAATTGAAACTTCAATCCCAATTTTTTTGCTGCTTTTCTGCACAGTGTCATACGTTCCAGAAAAATTTCAAAGTAGTCCATGACAGAACTGTAATGGGTATCAACCGTCAATTTCAGTTTAATGAGTGTATGGGCTTCATTGATCTTCAAGACAGATTTTTCTACGGAATAATTGACTCTGTCATGGATATCAAAGGTGGTTTTTTCCTGATTACGTACACGGGTTCTGCGTACATCTGATTTATCTGCCAGAATCAACGCTGCGGCAATGGCATTGACAGGCACACCATGACCTTCATCATGGTTCCCAATGGCTGTTACCACTGTTGCAATATCTTCTGCGGGCATACCCAGTTTATCCAGAATACGGAATGCCATAACGGCACCGCTTTGAGAATGGTCTACACGATTGACCACATTGCCGATGTCGTGCATGAATCCAGCAATTCTTGCCAATTCCACTTCGTGTTCTGAATAGCCAAGTGTTTCCAGAATATATTTTGCCGTTTCTGCAACTCTTGTCACATGGGCAAAGGAATGTTCTGTAAATCCCAGTGCTGCCAGAGATTCGTCCGCGCACTGAATATAAGTGCGGATATCCGCATTATTTTTGATATCCTCAAATGTAATCATATTTATTCACCATCCATTTCTCCATGGATGCCTGTGATGGAATATTCTACCCATTCTGCAATATTGGTAGCATGGTCTGCAACTCTTTCCAGATATTTTGCAATCATGAGCAGATCGATATACACTTCGCCATTTGTTCCGTCTGTCGCAATCTGTTCAATGATTTCTCCGCGAATTTTGGAAAACAGGTTATCCACAACGTCATCATAAGCAATGACACTGTGTGCCAGTTCCAAATCTGCTTTTACAAAAGAGTCTACGCTCTGTATAACCATTTTCACTGCTTCTTCAGACATAGAACGAATATGCAGAGAACTGGACATTTCCAGCTGTTTATCATGCATCTGATCTGTCAGTTCCACAATATCTGCTGCCTGGTCGCCAATTCTTTCCATATCAGAAATCATTTTCAGTGCAGAAGAGATTGTTCTCAAATCTCTTGCAACGGGCTGCTGCTGCAGCAGCAGACGCATACACAGTGCTTCAATATCTCTTTCTTTCCGGTCAATTTCACCGTCTTTTTCCAACACAACAGGTACCAAACTGCGATCCCGATCAAAAAGGGATTTCAATGCCAACGTAATGGCTTCCTCACACAAAGCACCCATGGTAATTAGTTCTACATGCAGCTGTTCCAGCTGTTCATCAAATCTTGTACGCATATCAACCAAACCTCCCCGTAATATAGTCTTCAGTACGTTTGTCCTTAGGCATGGAGAAGATCTGTTCTGTATCTCCATACTCAACCACTTCACCCAGCAGGAAAAACGCCGTTTTATCAGAAATACGGGCAGCCTGCTGCATATTATGTGTTACCATAATGATAGTGTACTCTTTTTTCAATTCCACCGCAAGTTCTTCAATACGGGAAGTGGAAATGGGGTCAAGAGCGGATGTAGGCTCGTCCATGAGCAAAACTTCCGGCTGAACAGCCAAAGCTCTTGCGATGCAAAGACGCTGCTGCTGACCACCACTCATGCCCAGCGCATTTTTCTTCAGACGATCTTTTACTTCATCCCAAATGGCTGCATCACGCAGTGCTTTTTCTACAATTTCATCCAGTTTCACTTTGGAACGAATGCCATGGGTTCTGGGACCATAAGCAACATTATCATAAATACTCATAGGGAAGGGATTGGGTTTCTGGAAAACCATACCTACCCGTTTGCGCAGGTGGTTCAAATCCATACTGCCATAAATATCCTCCCCATCCAGCAGGACTTTCCCTGTGATGCGGCAGCCTTCTACCAGGTCATTCATTCTGTTCAGGGATTTCAGCAGTGTGGATTTACCGCAGCCGGAAGGCCCGATAAATGCTGTGATATCCCCTTCTGTAATATTCAAATTGATGTTTTTCAAGGCTTTGAAGTCGCCATAAAACAAATCCAGATTGGAAATTTCAAATTTATTCATACTCAATCTTTCACTCCTACCTTTTTCGCAATCAATCCAGACAATGCATTGATACCGATAACAACTACAAGCAGTACAACCGCTGTTGCATAAGCCTGATCCATATACAGACCTTCATTCAGCAGTGCGTACATATGAACTGCCAACGTACGACCGGAGGACATGAGACCATCCGCAACCGTTGTGGCTGTACCTGCGGGATACAGCAGCGCTGCTGTTTCGCCGACGATTCTGCCGACTGCCAGGATGACACCTGCCAGAATCCCGGGAACCGCAGAAGGAAGTACAATACGGAATACGGTACGCAGTTTGCCGGCACCCAGACCGAAACTGCCTTCACGATACAAGTCAGGTACCGCAATAAGAGCTTCTTCTGTTGTACGCATGATCAGAGGCAAAATCATGATTGCCAGTGTCAGTGCACCACCCAGAATGGTATAACTCCATCCCAGGAAGATATTGAAGAACAGATAACCAAACAAACCATATACAATGGAAGGAATACCGGACAATGTTTCTGTGGTGATACGCACAATAGAAACCAGCTTATTCCCACGTTTTGCATATTCTACCAGATAAATAGCAGAGCAAATACCAACTGGCAGTGCAAACAGCAAAGACAATGCTGTAATGATCAGTGTATTGATGATTGCCGGCATCATGGAAACGTTCTCAGTGGTATATTCCCATTCAAAAAGTTCAGGGCTCAGATTGGGAATCCCCTTAATCAGAATATAAGCAATCAGTGCAATCAATACGGTTAATGTAATCACCGCTGAAATCACAACCAGTAAAAACAGGATTGCGGAAAGCGGATGTTTGCGATAGCTTTTCAATCGCTGTAATGTTGATTCTTTATTAATAGCTTCCATCAATGATTCCTCCTTTTCAATGCGGAGAAGGACAAGTTAATAATCAAAATGAATACAAACAGGACTACGCCGGTACCCAGCAGCGCCTCTCGATGCAGGTCTGTTGCGTAACCCATTTCCATAACGATGTTTGCTGTTAATGTACGTACGCCGCTGAAGATGCTCTTTGGCATTACCGCGTTGTTGCCGGCAACCATGATAACCGCCATGGTTTCCCCAATGGCACGACCAACACCTAAGATAACACCTGCCAAAATCCCCTGCTTTGCTGCAGGCAGCACTGCGAAGAATACGCTTCTTTCATGGGTTGCACCCAGTGCCAGAGAACCTTCGTAGTAAGAATTCGGCACCGCACGAATAGCGGATTCGGAAACACCGATAACTGTGGGCAGGATCATAATGCCCAGCAAAATGGAAGCAGTTAAGATACCTTTCCCATTTGTACCTGTCAAATCCTGCATGATAGGTACGATTACAACCAGACCAAAGAAACCATATACGATGGAAGGAATCCCTGCAAGCAGAGAAACCGCCGGTTTTACAATTTTATATAATTTTTCAGGACAGAATCTTGCAAGAAAAATAGCACACAGAATCCCCATAGGAACACCGATGATAACCGCTCCGGCTGTCACATAAATACTGCCGATGATCATGGGGAAAACTCCATAAATATTATTGGAGGGTTTCCATGTTTGACCAAACAGGAACTCCGTTATACCGATTTTATGAATTGCAGGCACACCATTGGCAAACAGGAAGATACAGATCAGTGCGACTGCCAGAATGGACACACACGCTGCCAACAGGAAAACAATTTTCATTACGCCTTCTTTCATTGGTATCTTTCCTCTCCTTTCTCTTTTCAAAAGTTATGCCGAAAGGATTCTCTTTCGGCATAACACATTCCTTCTCTTTTCACTTTTTCTTCTGTTGATTAAGCAACTTCAGACCAATCTGTTGTTGCACCTGTGAAGATTGCTTTTACTGTATCGCTTGTCATATCGCTTACTGTGTTTTCCTGGTTTACGATGACTGCAATACCATCCATTGCGATTACTGTAGGCTGCAGACCATTTGCCAGTTCGCTGTCTTTCAGTTCTCTGGAAGCCATACCGATGTCACATGTGCCTTCTGCTACGGAAGTCATACCTGTTGTGGAGTCGTTCTGCTGTACTTCGATTGTTACATTGGGGTTCAGAGCGATGTATGCTTCTTTCAGTTTTTCCATAACGGGTGTGATGGAAGAAGAACCTGCAACAACAATTTTGCCGCTCATGTTAGATGCTGTGTAAGCGCCTGTGCTGCCCTGGCTAATGTAGCCGTTTTCTTCAACTACTGCCTGACCTTCGTCGCTCATGATGAATGCGATAAAGTCGCTAGCTACTTCAGAAACATCTTCTTTTGTTGCGATGTTGAAAGGACGAGCTACTTTATAAGTACCATTTTTGATGTTTTCTGCTGTTGCTTCAGCGCCATCAATTTTCAGTGCTTTTACGCTGTCATCCAAAGAACCCAGAGAGATGTAACCGATTGCGTTGGGGTTGCCTGCAACAGTTGTCATCATAACAGCGGTGCTGTTTGTGATTTCTGCCATTTCTGTTGTCATATCAACTTTTTCGCCTGCATCATTTTTTTCTTCAATGCCGAACAGTTCGATAAAAGCACCTCTTGTACCGGAACCGTCTTCTCTGGAAACTACAGAGATGGCACCGCTTGTTGCAGCTGTATCGCCGCCTTCTGCTGCTTCTTCACTACCGCCGCCGCAGCCTGTCAGTGCTGCAACAGACATCATCATTGCCAAACCAAGTGCTAAAAATTTCTTCATAATATTTTTCTCTCCTTTTATTTCTTCTTTCCTTGTTTTGCAAATTCATAATACTGTTTTTACGTTAAATCAAATATCTTGTTTATGTTAAATCTATGTTAAATAGCGAGCTTTATTCCTGTGAAAAGTTGACTTTGTTACCACGATATGGTAGCATAAAGCAGCAAATCAAGGTTTTTATGGGAGAGTTTTGCAAAACTGTCCTGTAAAATCTACATATAATCTTTTCTGAGACTTAACGTTAAAACACAGAGCAATCATCATTTAATAGAAAATCTATTTTCTAAAATTTTATAGAAAAAAACAGATTTTTGTCCTATGTAAAATATTTTACAAAAGCGAGGGAGTTATTTTTCTTATGTTAAATAATAGAGGCACACGAGGAGCTCTTCTTTGTATATTCAGCGCCTGTCTATGGGGCTTTACCGGCACCGTAGGGCAATTCCTTTTTCAGCAAATGGGGATTTCATCCAAGTGGCTCGCCTCCAATCGTATGCTGGCAGCAGGTATTTTACTTCTAATATATATCTATTGGCGCAGAGGAAAAGAAATTTTTGATATTTGGAAAAATAAAAAAGATGCGAAAGATATGTTGTTGTTCAGCTTAATTGGGATGTTGTTCATGCAGTACGGTTATTTTCTTGCCATCGGGCATTCCAATGCTGCTACGGCTACCGTTCTGCAATATTTAGCGCCTATTATGATTGTCATTTATGTTTCCATACGATACCATAAAATGCCGTCTTTTTTTGAATTTGCCGCTGTGCTCTGCGCACTGCTGGGAACATTCTTACTGGCAACCCATGGAAATGTAAAAAGTTTATCTATTTCACCACTGGCTTTATTTTGGGGACTGCTTTCTGCCGTTGCTCTGGCTTTTTACACAGTCTTTCCCAAAAATCTTCTACAGAAGTATGACACCATACTGCTCATTGCTTGGGGTATGTTGATCGGTGGCATCTGTACCAATTTTGTTGCACCATTCTGGCACTTAGAAGGGACTTTCAACTTCGTTTCTATTGGATGTATCCTTTTTGTGATATTCTTTGGTGCCATGTTGCCCTATTTAACATTCCTTTACGGGGTAAAATATATTGGTCCCACGAAATCCAGTTTGCTGGCTTCTGTAGAACCATTATGCTCTACAGCTGCATCAGTCCTTTGGCTTCACACCCACTTGGAATCCATTGATTACATTGGCATTGCTTGCATCATTGCAACTGTATTCCTTCTTTCCGTTCAGCCAAAACCCAAAATCAAAGAACAAAAAAGTATTCAATAAAAAAAGCCTGAAATTCTTAAATCAGAATTTCAGGCTTTTCTATTATGTAATCAATTATTTATAACGATGCAGAACATGGTCTACGATACCAACAATCTTGCCACCTTCCAGATATACACGAGGTACTCTCTTTGTGATAACACAAGTTAATTCATAGTTGATGGTATGCAGTTTATTTGCCAGTTCTTCGATGGGCAGGACTTCGTCGCCCTGTTTACCAAATACAACAACTTCGTCACCCATTTTTACGCCAGGAATGTCTGTTACATCCAGCATGCACTGGTCCATGCAGATTCTGCCAACAACGGGAGCAAATTTGCCGTTTACCAGCATTCTTGCATCGTTAGACAGGTTTCTATTATAACCATCCGCATAACCGATGGGTACTGTTGCGATGATTCTGTCTGTTTCCGCGGTATATGTTCTGCCGTAAGACAGCTGAGAACCTGCAGGAACATGTTTTACCAAACCGATAGTGGTTTTCAGTGTCATCAAAGGTTTCAGATCAATTCTGCCTTCGCATTCATCAGAAGGAAGCATACCGTATGTAATAATACCGGAACGGCACATATCCAGATGTTTTTCAGGATAAGAAATGATGGTAGCACTGTTTGCGCAATGACGCAGACCAATGTCAACACCTGCTTCTTTCAGTGCGTCTGTCATTTTCATGAAACGATGGAACTGCATGTCTGTAAATGCAGGATTGTCGCCCTGATATGCATCTGCAACGGCGTGATGGGTAAAGATACCTGTAATATGGATATTGGGCATTTTGCTCACTTCAATGATTTCTTTCAGGGATTCTTCAAAATTTTCATCATCTGTCTGGAAACCAACGCGTGTCATACCTGTATCCAGTTTGATATGACCATCTACAACAACGCCAGCTTTTGCTGCTGCTTCCTGAAGGGCTTTGCAGTATTCCATGCCGATCAGCGCCTGTGTGATCTTCTGTTCTGCAAGAATATTTGCACAGTCTACAGGAGTATATCCTAAAATCAGAATGGGCTTTGTAATACCTTCTGTACGCAGACTCATACCTTCTTCGATGTTGGAAACACCAAACCAGTCAAAACCTGCTGCTTCCAGTTTACGGGCTATAAAACCATCGCCATGACCATAGCAGTCCGCTTTGACAATACCCATAACTTTCTGACCATCTTTCATTTTTGCCTTGATGCTCTTAATATTATAGTCCAGCGCATCCAAGTCAATTTCTGCCCAAGTTCTTCTGATAAAATCCATATTCATACGCTTCCTTTCTGAATTGTCTGTTAAACAAAGACAAAAGTTTTTGTTTCAGCATGTACATTATAACATACAGTGTATTTTTTTGCAATAATGGACTAAATTATTTATTGATGTATGACAACTTTTAGGCAAATTTAACAGAAAATTAACTTACGCAAGATAAAAACGAGAGAACAGCTCGAAGACACTTTTCAGCCCTTCATCCACATCTGCCACGTGGTCTGCATCCCCTACAACGGCATAAGAAAGTCTTTCATCCATCAAAGCCATAGCGATTTCACTGCTAGAAACAGATTTAGAACCACATGCCAATATCAAATGGTCTGCTGTGACAAAAAACGGCTGATTGCCAATGGAAATCATGACTTTTTTCCCATCAAAAGAAGTCACCCTTGTATCGCACATAGTTTGTACACCTGCTTGCTTCAAACCATTGAGCAAAGGTCTAGCCATTGCACCCAGCTCTGCTCCCATACGACTGTTGGCTTCCAAAATTTTAATTTTTGCCTCTGGCAATTTGTTCATCAAGAACTCTGCCAATTCCAGACCTAAGGAACTGCCACCTACAATAACAATCTGCCCTTCACCATATTTCTTTAATGTTTCATCATCCATCCGCAACACGTTTTGTGCCAACTGATATGTGGTTGTTTCCAACCCTTCCAAATTGGGAATAATTGGTTCGCTTCCCATTGCCAACACTGTAAAATATGGTTTCTTTTCCATCACAAAGTCCACATCAACTTCTTTTCCAAGGATGATGTTCACACCCAATTCCTTCAGCGTATGTTCCAGATAAGAAACGAATGTACCGATTTCTTCCTTTCTGGGAGGTAGTTTTGCCAAATTCAGCTGACCGCCCAAATGATCTTCTTTACATACCAAAGTTGTCAAAAAACCACGTTCAGCAGATTTTTTCGCTGCATACATCCCTGCCGGACCGCCGCCAATAACAAGTACTTCTTTTCTAGTGGCAATCTTGCGACGCTGATTCTCCATATATTCATGTCCCGCTTCAGGACAGAATGCGCAATGCAGTTCTTTTCCTTTTAAGACATCCATTATGCAGTGGTTGCACGCCTGACAGTGATTAAACATTTCTTTTTTCTGCAGTTTTTCCACATAATGAGCATCTGCCAAAAAGGCTCTTGCAGAACCCACAAAATCACACAATCCTTTTGACAGAACGCGTTCTGCTGTTTCCGCATCCTGAATACGATTACATGCGATCACAGGCACAGAAGTATATTTTTTTATAGCACCTGCCAAAGGTGCATAAGCGCCTTTAGATACATAGAACGAAATCTGTTCCACAGGAGATTCATGCCAGCCACCTGTTACAGTAATGGCATCAATGAATCCTTCTTGTTCTGCTTTTCTGCAAAAAACGATGGTATCTGTAAGCTCATAGCCGCCATCTAACATCTGCGCGCCAGAAACCTTCATCAAAATCGGGTAATCCCCCACAGATTCTCTTACTGCCTGTAAAACTTCCAAAGGGTATGTCATTCCTTTGTCTTCTTCCATACCATATTTGTCTGTCCGCAAATTGGTGATAGGTGACAGGAATTCAGACAGCAAATATCCAGCAGAAGCACTAATTTCCACTGCATCCACACCATTTTCTTTACAAAAAGCTGCCGCTTTTGCAAAGTCTGCTTTTGTTTGCAACAAATCTTCTTCTGTCATTTCCTGAGGTTCTTCACGAAAAATAGGTGAAGCCACTGGAGATGGTGCCAAAAGTGGCTTGTCTCCATGATTTTTTCTGCTTTCATTTCTACCGCAATGGAATAACTGCACAATCAATTTACAATCATACGCATGCAGACGTTCAGCCAATGTTTTCAAGCTATTTCCATCTAATGTATCTGCATGATACATCTTTTTCAGCGCACCAGCATCATTAACCCCCAAAACCATAGTCACTGCTGCCGCGCCGCCCTTTGCCCGTTCTTCATAGAAGGCATATTCTCGTTCTGTCAGTGCATCGCCTTCAGCAAAGCCTGTATGCATAACCAGCATGATCCAGCGATTTTTTAATTCCAAATTTCTAATCTTAGCGGATGAAAACTGCATTTCAAGTCCTCCTTTATCCATAAAAAATATATATCATTCTTTTCTTTTCAGCATACCACAGAACACTGTTTTTTACCATAAAAAAGGAACTCTCTAAAGCAACTTCCCCTTAAGAAAACATTGATTTTCCTTTTTCTTGATTTCTTAAGGGGAATTGCGACGGCTACCTGCATAAGAAAACATAACAAATTAAATCTTCAAAAAATAAGAAAACCAAAATCCTTTGTAATCATAAGGGTTTTGGCTTTCTTTGTTTTCTTATGTAGATACCCAAAAAGCAGACTTCCCTTAAGAAAACATTATGTTTCAATTTCATGATTTCTTAAAGGAAGCTGCAGCAGCTTTCTTCATAAGAAAATAGATCCAATAAACCCTTTACAAAAGAAGAAAGCTGAAATCCCTGTACTACAAAGATTTCAGCTTTCATTATTTTCTTATGAAGAAGCCTCAAACGAGAACTCCTTGTGTTCCATTATGCAGAAATAAAGGAATTAGCAGCCTTCTTTCATTTCTTTCAGACCCATCAAACCTTCTGCAAACAGTTTTGCATCCATCAGTTTGATTTCGCCGTTAGCATCTCTGTCAACGATGGGTTCGAAATCCATCATATCCAGGATCTGTGTCTGCAAGTCGATACCAGGAGCGATTTCTGTCAGGTGCATACCATCTTCTTTCAGCTGGAATACACATCTTTCTGTGATGTACATAACTTCCTGTTTGTTCTGCAGAGCGATATCGCCGTTGAATGTGATCTGTTCAACGTCTTTCAGGAATTTTTTCTGTTTACCTTCCTGAGCGATAACTACTTTACCATCTTCAACTTTTACTTTCAGACCGCCGGCTGTGAAAGTACCGCAGAAGAATACTTTGTGTGTGTTCTGAGTGATGTTGATGAAGCCGCCGCAACCAGCGATTCTAGGACCGAATCTGGAAACGTTGATGTTACCATGACCGTCACATTCAGCCAGACCCAGGTAGCACAGATCCAGACCGCCGCCATCATAGAAGTCGAACTGATAACCCTGATCCAGCAGAGCGTCTGCGTTGTAAGCAGAACCGAATCTGATGCCGCCAGCGGGAACGCCGCCAACAGCGCCGCCTTCTACTGTCAGTGTCATGAAGTCGCCGATACCTTCTTCGTTAGCAACAGATGCAACATATTCAGGAGCACCTACGCCCAGGTTAACTGCAACGTCTTTTTCCAGTTCCATTGCACCACGACGACCGATGATCTTCTTAGCGCTCAGAGGCAGGGGTTCGGGAGCAACGTCAGGCATACGTTTTTCACCAGACAGAGTAGGATCGTATTCGCAATCCAGTGTCTGCTGATGATCTGCGGAGTCAGCTACTACTACGTAGTCAACATAGATACCAGGAACTTTAACCAGTCTAGGATCCAGAGTACCAGCTTTCACAACTCTTTCTACCTGAACGATAACGATACCGCCGCTGTTTTTAACAGCCTGGCATACGGATGTACCTTCCAGAGGAGATACTTCTTTTTCGAAGGAGATGTTACCGCTTTCGTCTGCATATGTACCTCTGATCATAGCTACATGAATAGGGAATGCAGGGTAGAACAGGTAATCCTGACCTTTGATGTTAACCAGTTCGATGATATCTTCTTTTGTGATATCGTTTACTTTACCGCCGCCATTTCTGGGGTCGATGAAAGTACCCAGACCAACTTTTGTGAAAGTACCGGGTTTATGAGCAGCGATATCTCTGAACAGGTGGCACAGAGCACCCTGAGATACGTTGTAAGCTTCCATTTTGTTTTCCAGAGCCATTTTTACCAGAGCGGGAACTGTTGCCCAGTGACCTGCGATATATCTTTTCAGCATGCCTTCATGAGCATAGTGTTCAGCGCCACGACCGTCTTTGTTACCCTGAGAGCCGCAGTATACATATGTCAGGTTGTTGGGTTCGCCTGTTTCCAGGAATCTTTTTTCAACTGCTTTGTTCAGTGCTTCAGGAATAGCACTTGCAACGAAACCGCTGGTAGTAATGGTGTCACCATTTTTTACAAGTTTAGCTGCTTCATCAGCAGTAATAATTTTAACTTTTCTCATCGTTAAAATCCTCCTAAATCTCTTTTGCACAATTCTAAGACACTGGGGCAGACCACTGCCCCAGTGTCAAAGGGTTTAAATTACTTATTTTGTTCGAAATAGATGTGAATTACATCATTTCAACGAAGGACTGCAGTCTTGTTTTAACCTGTTCGAAGGATGTAACTTCCTGGTCAACTTCGATCATCAGGTTCTTAACGCCTCTTTCTTCGAATTCTCTGTACATTACAGGGTAATCCCATTCTTCGGGATCACAGAATTTCATCTGAGCGATGATAACTGCGTCTGCGCCTGTCTGAGTCATTTTGTTCATCAGCATTTTGCCACGACCTTTTTTGGTGTCTGTTGCAACGGAGCAACCATACATCTGCTGCCATGCTTTAGCCATTCTGTACAGAGGACCTTCTTCGCCATCCAGAACGTCTACACGGATCTGTCTGGATTCCTGAGCCAGGTCGTCGTCTACAATAGCCAGACCGAATTCGTTGAAGATGTCAAGCAGTTCGTTGGGTTCCAGCAGGATACCAGCAACGATAACTTTTTTACCTGTCCAAGGCTGAACGGGCATTGCTTTTACTTCAGCAATCAGTTCTTTAACCAGTTCTGTGTGTTTTTCTTTCAGCATGAACTGTCTAGCTTTGAATACAGCGTGACGGCTAACAGCGTCGATTACCTGAGGGTAGTCAGCTGCTACTTTAACGAATTCACGCATAACCTGTCTGTTTTCGTTGTAGATAGCGATGGATCTTTCCAGAGCTGCGTTTGTGATTGTTACGCCCAGATAGTGTTCCAGCTGAGCTTTAACCAGTTCGTATTCTTTTACCAGGAATTTGTTAGCTGCTTCCAGACCTCTGTTCTGAGGATGTGTGAATACGATAACAGGGGATGTGCCTTTCCATTTCTGGCTCAGGCATTTCAGAGTGTCACAAGGTACGGAGAACAGTACAGCTGCCAGGTCATCATAAGCACCTTCGCACTGCAGTTCCATAACCTGCTGCATAATGGAACAAGCAAAAGGAGGCAGGTATGTACGAGCTTTGGAAATTGTTTTGCCCTGTGCACCCCAGATACCCATAGGCAGGTAACCTGTTGCATGAACCATTTCTTCGGGAGCGTAGATAGGCATGATACCTACAGCGCCTTTACCGGTTTCTGCTTTATAGTCATCCATTGCTTTTTTAGGATTTGCTGCAATGTCTTTCAATTGAGATAAGATCGCTTCAACTTTACTCATTGTTTTCTCCTCCTTATTCTGCTGCTACGTTAGCTTCCATCATTTCAACCAGAGCCTGAACACGAGTTTCATACTGTGCAGGAGAGTATACACGAGGGTCTGTCTGGTCGCCGTCAAAGCTTACATAAGGCAAGCCGTTCTTTTCTTTGATTACTTCAGCTGTTTCAACGTTCAGGAAGCTCATCAGCTTACAGCTTCTGTTCAGGTGGTAAACAACACCGTCAACTTTACCATGTTCCATGATATCCATCAGTACAGCTGCTTTGTTGCTCAAGCATGTATTGATGTATGTTCTTGTGTAAGCTTCTGCCATGGAGTGCAGGGATTCATCGTTTGCATCATATGTCAGATCCCAGATTGCAGGGTAAGCGGAACCTGTCATGATTGTACCCATGTTTTTCAGAGTCTTGAATGTGTGACCCAGGTGAGGCCATACAGCGATACCTTCCCACTGAATACGTGTTTTTTCTGCGCCTTTGAATGCGTAGATACCAGCTTTCAGGTTTTCTTCCAGTTCGTCTGCGAAAGCTTTGAATGTGATTTCAGAGTAGTCCAGAGAACGAGCTGCAACAATCCGAGCCATGTAGTTGAACAGGTCGAAACCATTCAGAGGAGAGGGTTTATATTTTGTGAAGTCAGCGATTCTGTTCCACTGATATACGGAACGCTGTGTCTGTGCTTTTACTTCCTGGAATTTCTTCCA
>NZ_JADCKK010000053.1:0-17919 GCF_014982935.1 Anaerotignum lactatifermentans
TAGGGGGCAGCCAGAGTTAAAAGTGTGGTTGCCAGACTATTCAATGCCCCCTTTAGGGGGCTACCACAAGAGATAGACCCTTATAGGGTCTGATCAAACCACCCGTTCAACGGGTGGTTTTGATTTTCTTATGAAGATGCCCCTTACGTGTACCAGCCTGTTTTTATCGGGAATACGTCAAAAAGCGGAAAAGAAGCTCAATGGCAAGGAATATCACAAAAGATATGCCGCAGAGGATGCTGTCGTTTTTCAGCTGTCGTTGGTATGTTTCCCAACTTTCGTTAGCATCCACCCGAATGTCGATTCCCTTGCGACGGAGAAAAACATCCAGAAAAAGCTGTATGAGCATACATAGCATAGAAGCACAAAACAGAATCATTTGCAGTATGCCATCAGGAGCCAGCAACGAAATACCCAAGAGAAACAATCCTGCTTTGATAATTCCCCGGCGCAGTATATTTTTTTGAAAATCAGATGTCTTTTCTAAGGTTTCTTTTGTCAGCATGCGCTCTCACTGTCCTTTCGTTTCTTTGGTGTTCCAATGAAAATAAGCTGCCAGTTCCTTCTGATAAATGATGCCAAGCTCTATGAGCATAGACGCAATGATTACCACAATCAGCGGAATAGGCAGATACCGATATTCCTCTGGATAAAATGAGCCGGAAAGTGCGTCTGTGTAGGCGTGGAGATAGGCAAATCCCCAAATCAGTGTCAGTATCAATAGGTTCAAAGTGACGGCGAGAACACCAGCAATACTTTTCATACAAATCCCCCTTTTCATAAAAAACAATGCCCTTTTTTCGATGATACCATAAGGCGCATAGGCTGCATATAGTGATTTTTACCGGAAAAGGGCGGTTTTTCTTGACAAAGTGACGGGGCATGTCTATAATCTAATTGTATTTTTATATGGAAACAAGCCAAGAAAAGAAGGAGTACGCAAAGGGTGGACGTTTCAGAGAGGAAATCACTGGTGGAAGATTTCCCGCAGCACATTGCCGAAGCAGTCTTTTTGGGTAAGAACCACAGCTCTTTGGCGGAAAGAGAAGTATGTCAAAGCGTATGCCTGCGTTAAAGGCTTTGAGTGACGTCCTTTTGGGCGTAACAAGGGTGGTACCACGGTGAATTCGTCCCTGACTTTTGTCAGGGGCTTTTTTATTTTCCGGGTATCCTGTGAACAGATTGAAAATATTTAAGGAGGTAAGATATGAAATATTTAGGTGTAAACGAAATTCGTGAAGAATTTCTGAAATTCTTTGAAAGCAAAGACCATCTGCGTCTGCCCAGCTTCCCTCTGGTGCCCCGCAACGACAACAGCTTGCTGCTGATCAACTCCGGTATGGCACCCATGAAAGCATACTTTACTGGTCAGGAAATCCCTCCCAGCAAGAGAGTGACAACCTGCCAGAAATGTATCCGTACAGGTGATATCGATAACGTAGGGAAAACTGCTCGTCACGGCACATTCTTTGAAATGCTGGGCGACTTCTCCTTCGGTGATTACTTCAAAAACGAAATCGTGCCCTGGTCTTGGGAATTCGTAACAAAAGTACTGGAAATCCCCGAAGACAGACTGTACGTAACCATTTACGAAGAAGACGATGAAACAGGCAAAATCTGGCATGATGTGGTAGGTCTGCCTTGGGACAGAATCGTAAAACTGGGCAAAGAAGATAACTTCTGGGAACACGGCACAGGCCCCTGCGGTCCTTGTACAGAAATCTACTATGACCGTGGTCCCGAATACGGCTGTGACAGCCCTACCTGCGGCGTAGGCTGTGACTGCGACAGATACATGGAATTCTGGAATCTGGTATTGACCCAGTTCAACGCTGAAGAAGACGGCACATACACAGAACTGGCGATGAAGAACGTAGATACCGGTATGGGTCTGGAACGTATGGCAACTATCATGCAGGGCGTTGACTCTATTTTCGACGTAGATACCGTAAAATCTATCCGTGACGCTGTTTGTGCAAAAGCAGGCGTGGAATACGGCAAAGACCATAAAACAGATGTTTCCGTTCGCGTTATCACAGACCACATCCGTTCTGTAACAATGATGACTGCTGACGGCGTACTGCCTTCCAACGAAGGTCGTGGTTATGTACTGCGTCGTCTGCTGCGCCGTGCGGCTCGTCATGGCAAACTGTTGGGCATCGAAGGCGAATTTTTGGCTGAATTGTCCAAATCCGTAATCGCTTGCAGCGGCGAAGCTTATCCCGAATTGGTGGAAAAACAGGATTACATCTTCAAAATCCTGTCCATCGAAGAAAACAGCTTCTATAAGACCATCGACAAAGGTATGGAAATCCTGAAAGCAGACATGGAAGAAATGAAAGCTGCCGGCGAAAAAGTCATGTCCGGTGAAAAATCCTTCCGTCTGTACGACACATATGGTTTCCCTGTTGACCTGACAAAAGAAATCCTGGCAGAAGAAGGCATGGAAATCGACGAAGACGCTTTCACAGCAGAAATGAAAGCACAGAAAGAACGTGCACGTTCCGCAAGAGCAAAATCCAACTACATGGGCGCAGCTGAAACCGTTTATAACGAACTGCCCGTAGAACTGGAAACAGCTTTCGCTGGTTATGATGTATATGATGTAGCAAACGCAAAAATCGTTGCGCTGGTAGCAAACGAAGCCGTTGCAGAAACTGCACAGGCTGGCGATACCGTAGCGGTATTCCTGGATAGAACACCTTTCTACGCAGAAAGCGGCGGTCAGGTAGGCGACCAGGGCGTGATCAAAACAGAAACAGGCGTTGTGAAAGTAACTAACTGCGTAAAAGTTGTTGGCGGCAAGATTGCACACATGGGTGAAGTGACAGAAGGTCTGGTGCAGGTAGGCGAAATGGCTTGCGCAAGCATCGACGTGGAACTGCGTATGGCTTCTTCCAGAAACCACAGCGCAACCCACCTGCTGCACAAAGCACTGCGTACCGTTCTGGGTACTCACGTAGAACAGGCTGGTTCCTATGTAAGCGCAGAAAGACTGCGTTTCGACTTCACACACTTCGCAGCAATGACTGCTGATGAAATCAAAGAAGTGGAAAGACTGGTAAATGACGCTATCTTCGCAAGCTATGATGTACACACAGACGAAATGTCCATCGACGAAGCAAGAAACAGAGGCGCAATGGCACTGTTCGGCGAAAAATATGGCGAAGTGGTACGTGTGGTAGATATGGGCGGCTACAGCATCGAACTTTGTGGCGGCGCTCACCTGAAAAACACTGCACAGGTTGGCTCCTTCAAAATTCTGTCTGAAAACGGCGTAGCAGCTGGTGTCAGAAGAATTGAAGCTGTAACAGGCAAAGAAGCCCTGAAACATTATCAGGCACAGGAAGACGAAATCAAAGAAATCTGCCGTCTGGTGAAATCCACACCTGACAAACTGCTGGCTCGTTTGGAACAGCTGTTGGCAGAACAGAAAGAAACAGCAAAAGAAGTGGAAAAACTGAAAGCGAAAATGGCAGGCGGCGCAGCAGACGAAATGCTGAACAGCAAAGTAGAAATCGGCGGCGTTGCAGTGCTGGCAGCGGAAGTGAAAGATATGGACGGCAATGCTCTGCGTACCATGGGCGACCAGCTGAAACAGAAACTGGGCAGCGGTGTAGTGGTACTGGCGAGCGGCAAAGACGGCAAAGTAAACCTGATGGCTATGGCTACAGACGATGTTGTGAAAAAAGGCGTACATGCCGGCAACATCATCAAAGCAGCAGCGGCTGTTTGCGGCGGTGGCGGCGGCGGTCGTCCCAACATGGCACAGGCAGGCGGCAAAGATGCTTCCAAGATCGCGGACGCTCTGGAAAAAGCAAAAGCGGTTGTAGCAGAACAGCTGGGCTGATTGGCTGAAGGCATTGCCTTATAAACAAAATCAAGCTGAAAATCTCTGGAAACAGAGGTTTTCAGCTTTTTTTGTATACTCTTTGAGGGGTTTTTGTATACAGATGCCCATGGTAGAATAACAGCTTAAAGAAACAAAAGATAGCAGAAGGAGGCGAACCATGGGATATAGTAGAAGCAGGTTATGGAAATATGCAGCGACGGTAGGCGTTGTGGGACTGCTGCTGATGATGGGAGCCATTTTGGTTGCCGATCGCTGGGAGAATATGTTTGGTGTCGCGGTACTTTTGGGGCTGGTTTGTACCTGGGCTGCATTGCTGATGCTTGCAGGTGCGTGGGTACGGGAGCTGTGGCATAGCTTTCACAGAAAGGATTACCTGACGACAGCCATATGGCTTGCCCTTGGGCTTTTGGTCCTGTTCCTGTTTTGCAGACGCATATTTTAAAACCATAGAAAAAACCCCCTCTGCTTAGCAGAGGGGGTTTTGTTACACTCTATGCAATATGATTTTTATTTACCGATCAAATGATAGGCATCAGCTTTTGCTGGGAATGAATTTCCCGATGATACCGCCGACGATAGCGGGGATGATCCAAGCGAAGCCCATGTCAGCCAGAGGCAGTACGCTTACGAAATCGGTAGGCAGACCAAAGCCAGCCAGGATTTCCAGAGCACTTGTGATCATACCGAAGTATGCTGCAAAACGATAGATGTTGTTGTTTTTGATCTGTTTATGGAAGAATGCCAGAATGATCAGTACCAGCAGACCAGGGTAGATCAGGTTCAGCAGAGGTGCGGAAACCTTGATGATTGTAGCTACACCAGCGTTGGATACAAGCCAGCTGAATACTACGATGGCAATAACCAGTGTTTTGTATTTCAGTTTGCCGTCGGAAAGTTCTACAAAGTATTCACTTACTGCGGATGTCAGACCAATTGCTGTGGTCCAGCATGCGAACAGAACGATGATACCCAGCAGAATAACACCGATATCACCAAACAGACCTTTTGTGATAGTTACCAGCAGTGTTGTCTGATCCAGACCCTGATAGTCAGCCAGTGTGCCTGTTGTAGCGCCCAGGTATGTCAGACCGCCGTAGATAACCAGCAGACCAACAGCTGCAACTACGCTGGAGCGGATGGTTGCGCCTGCCAGAGATGCCTGGTCGTTGTAGCCTTTGTCTCTCGCACTGTTAGCAATGATGATGATGAAGATCATGGAAGCGATAACGTCCAGTGTCTGGTAACCGTTGTAAGTACCTTCTCTAACTGCGTTTACAGTTGCTTCGGTTTCGATGGGACCCAGAGGGTTAACGATACCAACGACGATCATGATCAACAGGAAGATTACCAGGATAGGTGTCAGGAACTGACCAACGATGTCAACTACTTTGGAGGGACGAATGGTCAGAACCAATACAACCGCGAAGAAGAATGCGGAGAAAATCCATGTGGCAAAACCGGGAGCGTTGGTAAGCAGAGGTGCTACACCAACTTCGTATGTAGTCGCTGCTGTACGAGGGATTGCCAGGAAGGGCCCGATACACAGCGCGCCGATGGCACCGATCACCGCACTGGGAACTTTACCCATAGGACCGGTCAAACCTGTGATGGAGTATTGATTTTTGCTGATCAGCGCAAGGATGGCAACCAGAGCCAGACCTACGTCAAAGATGAAGAAGAACAGGAACCCGATAAGCCAGGAAGTACCTGTCTGCTGCCCCAGCAAGGGCGGGAAGATCAAGTTGCCGGCGCCGAAGAACATAGCAAATAACGCAACGCCAATGACAAGCATGTCTTTTGCTTTAAATTGCTTTTTTTCCATAGAATACAACCTCCTTATTTTTTTTCCCTCTGAAAAAATGAATGATGACGTGAAGCTTAGTTTTGTACATATTGCATGTGAGAAAACCATAAGCTTAAGATATATTATGCAGAAAAAAACAAAAAAACACAAACAAATCGGAAATACTTTGGTGAAACTTTTTGTTCTAAAAGTTTCTTTAAATTATGCTTTTTAGCCTATTTTTATGTCAAAAAATGAAAATGAAAAATAAAATGAAGCAAAATTCATGGAAATTTGTATTTTGAAGAAATAGACGGCATGTACATGAAGTGTTGAGAAAAACATGTTTTTTTTGAGAAACATTAGGCAAAAACACAAAAGTATTTATATTTTCGGCGGATAATATTTACGAAAGGTGAGCATCTTTGATAAAAAAATCGGAAAAACGGGCAGGGAATTATGAATAAATATTTTCTGTATAAAAACTTAACATTCTACTTAGAATAAACATCTTTAGGAAAAACACTGAAAAAAATATAGATTTTCCTGTGTTTTGGAAGATGTTTTCCTCTGCCGTATCCCCTTTTTTGTTCTGCTGCAAATACAAAATAAGTCTGTTAATGCCGAAAAGTTTATGGTATAATGTGAACGAAAAAACAAATTTCGTTTTTACAGCCGCTGAAGGAAACTTTTTGAAAAAGATGGGATTTTCAACGGTTATCATGAATTTGCACCAAAAGAAAAAAATGGAAAAAAGATACGACTTGTCTGAGAACATTCGGCAAAAGCTGTCAAAGTTCAGGCAGACAAGCCCCCTGTTGTATGCTTACTGACAAGAAAAAAACAGGGATAAATGGAAGACTGAGAAGCAGGTGATGGGGATTTATGAAGGAAATCAGCATGCATGTGGGCAAACGCATCCGTTTGTATCGTAAAATGAAAAATATGACCATTGAAGTCTTTGCGGGACTTATAAATAAAAGCAAAGCCACCGTATCGAAGTATGAGAACGGGGACATTGCCATAGACATTGAAACATTGTTCATCATTGCCAATGCGCTGGATATTTCCGTCAATCAGCTCATTGATTATGACAAAGAGGCAGAAGAAACAGAAACGCGTGTGGACCTTTCCGGCAGACGCCATGGCAAGACAAGGATGTATCTTTATTTCTATGACGGTCGCCGCAGCCGCATTGTCCGCAATGTCATCGATATCCGCGGAACCGGAGAAAATGGCATGTTCAGTGCGGATCTGTATGCAGATGTGGATGATTATTCCAACTGTTATAAATGTAAGTATCTTTATCATGGCACTATGCGGCGCTATGACACATTTACCAATTTTCAGTTTGAAAACCAGAATAACAAAATGGAGCGGGTGTTTCTCTACGCCATCAATTCTTTCAGTCCTGCCGGACGGATGCTCGGCATGTTTTCAGGATTGTCCATCCAACCGATGATGCCTGCATCCTTTAAATTTGTATTGTCACCGGATGTCATGGAGGAGAATGAGGAACTGAAGGAAACCCTTCGTTTCTCAAAGGAAGATATCCGCACCATGAAGAAAATGAATATGTTTATCATTAACCAGCATTTGTGATAAATGAATATAATATGTCAGACAATTATGTAAGACAAGTATATGAAAAAATACCCCCTGTAGTGGAAAGACAGGGGGTATTTTTTAAATACGTTCTGTCAGACAAAGCATCATGAGCAATCCAGCCATGCGTACCGTTTGGGGAGAAGGGGTACACCCTGTTTCTCCTGAACGGTCACGAACAGCAAGCTCATTGCCTTCCTCCAGCGAGTATGCCACGTTTTGCCGAATCTGCCCCATGGTGTGAAAGAGCATCAGACTGCGGCAGGCTTCATCCAGCCGTCGTTTTCCCGCTTCGTCTGTAAAAGCCCCCAGTGCCCGCAGCAGGGTCACTTCCCGCGGCGGATGCTCCACGGCATCTGCCTGCTGAAGGGCGGCTGCTGCCTGTATTTTTTGCAGATAATCCTGTTCCACCCTTGTTTGCATGGCTTGCAGGAAGGTTTGCAGTTCATTTCTGGCGTTGTCCGTGTTTTGCAGGACTTTTGCCAGATGGAACACATTGTTTTCTTCCATAAAAGATCGCTCCTTTCATTCAGGCAGACAGGAGGGCTCCAAAAGCCCGCCGTTTTTTTCAGCGGCGGCACACAGACGTTGTTTCACCTGACTGGGTGTGAGGCTTGGGAATCGCTCCAGCAGGCAGGCAGCCATGCCGCTGACCATAGGCGTTGCCATGGATGCGCCGCTCATGGCGATGTAGCTGTGGTCCACAATGCTGCTTTTGGAACGGTTTTGCAGAGAAAAGTTATAATTCGGCGAAAGAACAGAGATGATGTTTTCCCCGTGTGCCCACAAATCTGGCTGACCAACGGATGTGGTCTGTTTGGCAGGAAACCATTCTCTGTCCTCCCATGTGCCTACAGAAAGAATGTTGGGGCTGAGGGATGGCGGCGGCAGAAAATGTGTCCCGCCGTCAGGATTGGCCGCGGCAGCCACCACCACAATGCCTTTGTGCCAAAGGGACTCCACTGCTTCCTGCAGAGGACGATGAACCCTTCTGTCATTGGTGCCTATGGATAAATTGACTACTTTTATATTATATTGTGGAGCGTTGTCCAATATCCATCGCATGGCGCGAATGGCACGCAAAGAAGTGCCCTGTCCCATGGCATCCAGAATTTTCAGAGAAATGATGTGCGCCTGTGGGGCAATGCCCCGGTATCGTCCGCCGGAAAGGGTACCGTTGCCGCAGGCAATGCCTGTGACATGGGTGGCAGGCGCAAAAGAGGGATACGGGACAGGTGGTGCCGCATATTCATAGGCAAAAGGGGGGAGAAATATGGAGCGGGCAGCCATTTATTGCAGATTGTCGGTAGAGGACGCACAGCGACAGGAGGGAAAAGACAGCGAAAGTATTGCCAATCAGAAAGAACTGCTTTTGGCTTACGCGGCGAAGAAAGGCTGGCAGGTGACAGGCATCTATGTGGATGAGGATTATTCGGGACTGCGGGAAGATCGCCCCGGTTTTCAGGAGCTCATTGCCCATGGCAGAGAAGGGCGGTTTTCTGTGATTTTGTGTAAAACTCAATCCCGTTTTACAAGAAATCTGGTGACGGCAGAACGGTATCTTTATGAGTTGTTTCCTTTGTGGGGGATACGGTTTGTGTCCGTGGTGGATGGAGTGGATACGGCAAGACGGGAGAATAAACGGGCCAGCCAGATCAACAGCCTCATCAATGAATGGTACTGCGAGGAATTATCGGATAATATTCGGGCAGTTCTCCGCAGGAAACGGGAAATGGGGCAGTATCTGGGGAATTATGCGCCTTATGGTTATGAGAAAAGTCCTTTTGACCATCATGTATTGGTGCCTTGCCCCCGACGGGCGCAGGTGGTGGCAGGCATCTTTCGGCTGTATCTTCTGGGATTTTCCTGCACAGGCGTGGCGGAGGTGCTCAATGGCTGCGGCATATTATCTCCGGCTATGGCATTGGCGCAAGAGGGGAAGGATTGCGGCAGAAAGGCGAAAGGCATCTGGACGGCATCCACCATATGCAAAATATTGAAAAATCCTGTATATTTGGGAAATATGGTGCAGGGGAAAACAGAAAAAATCAGTTATAAACAGAAAAAAAGCCGTCCGTGTTCCAAAGAACAGTGGACGGTGGTGAAAGATACCCATGTGCCGTTGGTTTCCGAGGAAATGTTTGGGGCAGTCCAAAAGAAAATGGCAAAAAACAGAAAGGCATAGAAAAAACAGCGGAGAAATCTGAAAAACAGGTTTCTCCGCTGTTTTTTTGAAAATCAAACCATCTGGTTGACTTTAAAGATCAGTTGGAATGCTCTGCGGGAATTGGAGATGTGGGTTTCAATGGCTTTGCGCAGTCCTTCCGGATCAGCAGCAAGGGCTGCATCCAGAATTGCCTGATGCTCTTCCACACATTCGCAGTCCCGATAATGGGGCTGATTGAAGTATGTACCGGCGGAAAAGGTAAAGGGCTGCAAATCTTTGAGAACTTCCACGGCTTTCTGATTGCCGGAGGCAGTCAGATACAGCATATGAAATTCCAGATCCAGCTGGAAATAGCCTTCCGCGTCCATGGTGGAATCGTTGCAGGCAATGAACTGTTTCTGTTTTTCCATATTTTCCAGCAGCTGCTGGCGCAGGGTGCTGTTGTAATTGAGAGTGGTGATGATGTCCTTGATGAAGAAGGTATCCATCATCAAACGGATATCAAAGGTGTCGTTCAGTTCATGGGGCGTCAATGTGCGTACGCTCATGCCTTTGTTGGGGGTGTTGACCACCAGTTTTTCCTCTGCCAGACGCTGCAATGCCTGTTTTACAGGCGTGTCGCTGACGCCATATTTTCTTGCCAGTTCTTTGATATTGATTTTTTCGCCGGAGACCAGTTGTTTATTTGTGATGTCTTTTTTGATGTCCGCATAAATCTGGTCTGCCAGTGTGATTTTTTCGCTCATATCTACTTGCTCCCCCTCTGCTTGCAGTGTTCATGCAACTTTTATAACGATTTTATATCTATTGTAAAACTAGTTGTGCAAAAATTCAATAGACAATTTGTGTTCATCCGTTTTCTATTGAGAATGGATACACCTTCCAAGAGAAAAAAAGAAGGATGATTTTTTCAAAATGGGATTTTTTGGAATGGGAAAATGAATAAAAAAGGGTGTATACATTTGTAAAAAGCGCATAATGATTCAAAATGTTTGTTCTATATGCATAATAACAGTGTTTTTATGTGGCGGATAAATGTTTTTAAATTAGAGGAAATACCAATTGAAAATTAGAATTGGATTAAATATAATCTAAATAGAAAGTTTTATCTAACAAAAAAGAAGTTTTATTTGCGCATAAAGAATTAAATTAAAGCGCAAAAAAAGAATTTCTTTTGAAAAAAGATGTGCTTTTGGGAGGAGTTTAAAGAATAAGGGAGGAGTATGTATGAAAAAAAGAATCGGGGTTCTGGCGCTGGCAACTGCCATGCTGCTGGGGATGACCGGCTGCGGCAGCCAAAATGAGGAAACCGCAGAAACCACAACACCCGCAGGGTTTGTGGAAAAGAAGGTAGAGCCTGTTACCTTTGAATCAGGCGTGGAACTGCAGGAAGACTGCAGACATTTGATTTATGCATTGGGCAATGCCCCTGCTACCATCGACGCGGCAAAATTCTTTAAAATGCGTTTGGAACAGGAAACAAACGGCGCAATGACTGTAGATATCTACACAGATAACGTATTGGGCGGTGAACGTGAACTGCTGGAAAGCTGCCAGTTTGGTGACTACGATATCGTACTGGCAACAAACGCAACAGTAGCTGCTTTCTGTAACGATATTTACTGTCTGGATATTCCTTGGGTTTTTGAAAACAAACAGCAGGTATACGAAGTGCTGGACGGCGAACTGGGCGACTATCTGGGCGATCAGCTCAAAGAAGTTGGCTTCCAGCTGCTGCAGTGGCAGGAAAACTCTTTCCGTACACTGTCCACCACAGATAAACCCATCGAATCCATGGACGACCTGAAAGGTCTGAAGATCCGTATCATGGAAAATGAACTGCAGCTGGCACAGTGGAAAGCTTATGGTGCTAACCCTACACCCATGGCCTTCACAGAACTGTTCACCGCTTTGCAGCAGGGTACTGTAGACGGCCAGGACAACGGCGCAGAACTGACATGGCAGTCCAAATTCCAGGAAGTACAGAAATACTATGTTTATACAAAACACATCTATTCTCCTTACGTAATCCTGATGAGTGGAGAAACATTCAACGGTCTGACACCGGAAGAACAGGAAATCATCATGAAAATCTCCGATGAAGCTGTTGCTTATGAACGTGAAAGATGTTCCGAATACGAAGCCGTTGCTTTGGAAAACATCAAAAACTATCCCGGCATGAACTACGCAGAACTGAGCCCTGAAGTGATGGAAGAAATGAAAGCTGCTTGTGCCGGCATCAAAGATCTGGCTTATGAAAAAGTAGAACATCCTGAAGTGATCGATCTGCTTTACAGCGAAGCCGAAAAAGCGAAAGAAAAATATCCCGCAGAACAGACGACAGATGCACCGGCACAGACAGAAGCTGATGCAGCACCTGCGGCGTAAAAATACAGGGGAGGGAAAAAGGTATGAAGTTTTTGAATGAACATCTGGAAGCATGCTTCATCGTGCCTTTGATGTTTTTGATGAGTATTATCATTTTTGTTCAGGTTGTCATGCGTTATGTATTTCATAGCTCTCTGACATGGTCTGAAGAAATGGCAAGATATCTGTTTGTATGGCTGGTTTATTTCTCTGTGGCTTATACAGCGAAAAAAGAAGCCCATATCCGTATCGACGCTGCTATCAATATTTATCCTAAAAAAGCACGTCCTTATGTAGAAATCCTTAGTGAAATCATCGTACTGGCTTTTGCAATCTTCATTGCGGCAACATCCGTTACTGTTTTCCAGAAGATCACAGCCAGCGGCCAGATTTCTCCCGCGCTGCATGTGCCCATGCAGTTCGTATACGCAGCACCTCTGGTTGGCTTCTTCTTGACAGCTATCCGCCAGATCCAGTGCATCATCAAAAAAATCAAAGGATTGCATAATCATGAGGAGGTGCAGGAAGCATGACAACTGGAGCTATTGCAGCAGTCGTATTTATTGCATTGATCGTCAGCCTTGTTTTGACTGTTCCCATCGGTTTCTCCCTGGGGATCGCTTCCTTGGCTTATATCTTCGCTACAGATCAGCTGACACTGGGCTTTGTAGCACGTAACATGGTAACTGGTACAGACTCTTTCCCCATCATGGCGATTCCCTTCTTCGTGTTCGCCGGTGAACTGATGGGCGGCGGCGGTATTTCAAAACGTCTGCTGGACGTTGCCAACGTATTCTTCGGCAGAATCCGCGGCGGTCTTGCCATCGTAACCGTTGTTGTATGTATGTTCTTCGCGGCTATTTCCGGTTCCGGTCCGGCAACTGTAGCAGCTGTCGGCGGTATGGTTGTTCCTACCATGCTGGAAAAAGGCTATGACAAAAAATTCGTACTGGCGCTGATCGCTGCCGCTGGTTCCATCGGCGTTATCATCCCGCCCAGTATCCCTATGGTTGTTTACTCCGTAACTGTAAACAGCTCCGTAAGCTCCCTGTTCCTGGCGGGCTTCATCCCCGGTATCCTCATCGGTCTGGTACTGATCGTTTACAGCTACTTCTATGCAAGAAAAGCTGGTTATAAAGGCGACACAGAACCTTTCAGCATCGGTCGTGCGCTCCGCGAAGTATGGAGAGGTAAATGGGCACTGCTGTCCCCCGTTATCATCCTGGGCGGTATCTACGGCGGTATCTTCACACCTACAGAAGCAGCTGCTGTATCCGTAATTTACAGCTTGATCATCGGTCTGTTCGTACATAAAGAACTGAACTTCAAACAGATGCTGGATGTAACAAAGAGATCCTGTGAAACAACAGCAACCATTCTGGTGGTAATTGGCTGTGCAACAGGTTTCTCCAAAGTCCTGACACTGGGCCGTATCCCTACAACCGTTGCAACACTGCTGACAACGATGACAGACAGTAAAGTGCTGATCCTTCTGCTCATCAACCTGCTGCTGCTGTTGGTAGGCTGCTTCATGGAAACAGTATGTGCCATCATGATTCTGGCTCCCATCCTGTTCCCTGTTGTAACAGCGCTGGGCGTTGACCCTATCCACTTCGGTATCATCATGGTAACCAACTTGGCAATCGGCTTCATCACACCTCCTCTGGGTGTAAACCTGTTCGTTGCTTCCCGTGTAGGGGAAACGACGCTGGATGTGGTCATCAGGGGGATCGTCCCCTTCCTGGTGCTGATGATCGCCACACTGATGCTGATCACCTATGTACCGGCAATCTCTATGTTCCTGCCTAATTTGTTAGGTTAAAGAAGGAAGGCGAAAAAAATATGCAGTGGTGTAAAAATGCTTGCAGCCACTTGGTAGATGCTTGCATCATCGTACTGGTAGCATTTCTCATGTTCCAGTAATGAATCGGATAATCTCTAACTCCTACATATAAAGCATTATAGAAAATGGAAGAGGCAGCGCCTGTGTATCAACATGGGCGTTGTTTCTTTTTTTTGCGCCTGTCACATGGGTCCCGTGTCCGTTATCGTCGTAAGGCGTTGTCCGCCCATTGATGAAATCCCGAAAAGCGATGATGCGGTCTGTTGGTATGGTAAAATCCGCCACAGGAGAGATGCCTGTGTCCAGTATGGCAATGCCGATGCCTTTTCCTGTGGGGAATGATTTTGGCGAAATGGCGGTATCTGTAAAATGCTCCATTTGAAAGACCCCCTTTCTGACAGAGTATGCGGTGGGCAGTTTTTTGGGAATGCGAAAGAAGTTCTTTTTTTCTTTCCGGCGGCATATCTTTTGATGAAGGACAGGATGGAGGGAATACCATGGAGGAAAACCGGAAAACAGAACTCATGCATCTGGCAGGCAGGCTGGAAAGACTGCGCCGGCTCATGGGGCAGGATACACCGCAGGAGGCTTCGCAGTCAGTGCCGGCAATGGAGGAAGGGGAAAAGCAGGAGAACATGCTCATGGCAGCCATTCCGTTTCTGGATCAGGAGTATCAAAGGGATTTGTATGTGGTGGTGCGGCTCATGGAAATGCGGCGGATGCTGACAGGAGGCGTGCTGCAAGCCCGCAGCCGGGATACCCTGCCGCCATCAGTGCGCAGAAGGCAGATGCTTTCCGCCATTCGCCCCTGCCTGTCCCAAGGGGAACAAGCAAGATTGGATACCCTTATGCGTGTCATGGACGCAAGGGAAATCCTCATACAAAAGGAGGGATTGGATGGACTGGACAAAGGCACAAATGGAGGCGCTGGGCGAGGAACGGCTGCGGCTGATTCGGGAGGCTCAGGAAAAAAGTAAGGATAAAACAGGACTGGAGAGATTGGATGTTTTTCTGGAATATGGAGAAGCACTGGCGCAAGGAGGCAGCCTTTCCAAAGAAGAACAGAAAGCCCTGCTGGCAGCAGTATCTCAAAATCTGCCGGAAAACGACCGGGCACAGATGCAGCAGATCATGGGGCTTATGGGATTGTAAAATAGAAAAAATACGGCGTATTTTCCAAAGGGGAAATACGCCGTATCTGTTTACCGGGAAAGCAAATCCAATAGCAGCAGCACCGCCGCCGGGGAGCAGCCGCCGGAAGCCTGCTTTCTTTGACTTTTCTGGGGCTTTGCTTTTTGTTTCTGGGGCGCAAAGGGTGCGGGTATCTCTCTCTTTCCATACATACATACCACCTCCTGTCACTACTTTATGCAGTGGGAGGAAAGTTTTTTCACTTTTTTTGCACGGACAGAGGATTTTATGTTATGATAAAAAAGATTGAAAAAACAGAAGTAGAAATGATTGGTGTATATGAAAAAGGAACGACGGGAACGGAACTTCCGTATATTGGAGTTCCGTGAAAATCAATATGATATCATCGGCGATGTCCATGGCTGTTATGACGAGCTCATCCAGCTGGTGGAAAAGCTGGGCTACCGGGAGGAAAAGGGCATTTACGTTCATCCCGATAAACGGCGGCTTATTTCCGTGGGGGATGTGTCCGACAAAGGTCCTGCCAATTTGGCATGCCTGAATTTCTGGATGGATCAGGTGGCTTATAACGGTGCTTTCTGGGTCCACGGCAATCACTGCAATAAGCTTTACCGCTATTTTCTGGGGAACCGTGTGCGGATTTCTCATGGTCTGGAGAAAACCGTGGCAGAACTGGACAAGCTGAGCCGGGAGGAGCGGCAGGCATTCCGTATTCGCTATATGCAGTGCTATGAAAGCCAGTGCTATTATCTTTTGCTGGATAAAAAACGTCTGGCAATCGTCCATGGCGGCTTGCAGGAAGAAAGCATGGGATATTTTTCCGGGAAAATACGGGCAGTGTGCCTCTATGGGGAAACCACCGGAGAAACAGACGAAAACGGCAGACCTCAAAGACGGGACTGGGCGGCGTCTTACCATGGAAAAGCCTTGGTGGTCTATGGGCATACGGTGGCAGAACGCCCTGATTTGGTGAATAACACCGTTGACATTGACCAAGGATGTGTTTATGGCGGTTATCTCACAGCCCTGCGTTATCCAGAAATGGAGTTTGTGCAGGTGCGTGGACAGGTTTATGCCCATTATCGTGGTGACGGCAAAGTGCCGGAATGAAAAGAGAACGGATGAGTCAAGAAGGTTCATCCGTTTTTTGATTGGAAAAATGCACTTCTGGGGTGCCTTTTTGCCCGACAGGTGGTGGAAAGGGCGGCGTGTTTTTGTTACCATGATAAGTAAGGAGGGATTTGCATGGATTTGGGAAAAAATATCGCAAAGGCAAGAAAGAACGCCAATATGACACAGGAACAGCTGGCAGAAAAATTGCAGGTGGCAAGACAGACCGTTTCCAAATGGGAAGCAGGCACCACCATGCCTACGGTGCCGGGCTTGGTAAAACTGGCTGAGGCTCTGGAAACAGATTGCAACAGCCTTTTGGCAGAAGAAGAAAAACAGCCGGAAATCAAACAGACGGAAACAGGCTACGTGGTGGACTGGACGAAACTCTATCCTATATTGGTGACTTATCAGCAGGAAATGGACTGCGCTCCTTACGAAGTCCAGTTTGCCGCTATGATACGGGAAGTCCAGAAAACTTATGGCTATTCCGCCGAAGATGCCATGCTGGCATTGAAGGATATTTTCGCAAAAACATACTTCAAAGAATTCCAACCGTAAAATTTAGGGGCATCTTCATAAGAAAACAAAGAAAGCTGAAATCCTTGTCATATAGAGAATTCCAGCTTTCTTATTTTTACTGAGATTTTATTTGATATGTTTTCTTAAGGGGAAGTTGCTTTGGCTGGATTTTTTGTATCCATGGACAAGCCCTCTTTTCTCTGCTATGCTGAAAAGAAGGGGGCAGAAAGATGAAAAAGATAGATGGATTTTTTGAGAAATACTGGAGATTTCTGCATTTGATTGTGTGTGTATATTTGGCAGCCAATTTTTTCAAGCTTTGGGAAAGATGGAGGGCATACTGGGTGGTGCATATCATCATGGCTGTGTTCTTTTTTGTTTATGGCAGGTTTTGGCTCCTGTCTGCCGGAAAAATGCCAACGGATAAAGAACGCAGAAACAGAAAGGTCACAGGCATTCTTTGTTTTGGCATTTGTTTCTGCTGTCTGCTTTTGGGCGTTTATACCTTTTGAGAAAGGACGGATATCATGGAAAAACCGAAATTACTTTTATTCTTAGACCGTCATCCCTTCATCCGAAACAATATGCAGAAAGTTTTGACTGTCTGCATGTTTCTGGATTTGCTGGCAGGGGTATTTGAGCAGTACCAGATGACAGGACCTTTGGCGGCAATTTCCGCATGGACAGCGGTATTCTTTGGGCTGTGTGCCCTTTTGTATTGGTGCATGCTGAAAGAGTATCAGCAGACGCAGGACGCATGGCATTGGGCATCAGATGGGTATGAGCGGCAGCTGCGATTTTTCGCATTGGCAGGGGCAGCTATGGCTGTTTTCAACGCCGTGAAATGCGTTATCTATTTCATGGGAAATTAAAACGGGGAAACCTTGGATTTTACAGGGTTTTCCCTATTTTTTTACGGAAAAAAAGAGGATTTTTTTGTGAAAGAAGCGTATTTTCTTATTAAGGAAGAAAAAGTCCAGCGGTGATATGTCAAGATAAAAACAATATTGAAAGATATACTTTCAGCTATGTTTCAAAAAGACAAAAACACCCACCTAAGCCCTGCAAATCGTATTTTTGAAAAATGAGCAGGGTTCGTGTATCGGCAGATAGAAAAATCTATTCTGCCGGACGATATAAACGATTGTCTTTGAGCAGTGCAAAGACTAACCGCACAAATTTACGAGCAGTTAATGCGAGGGCACGTTTGTGTTGAAATCTGTTTACCTCTTTATATTTGAGGTGGTAAAAGCGGCTGTATTCCTTGTCGCATCTTACAAGAGAAAATGCTGCTTCACACAGATAATACTTTAAGAATCGGTTGCCGGAATGAATCATTCTTGTTGTTTGGGCTTCAAAGTCGCCTGATTGGTGCTGCTGCCATGCAAGGCCTGCATATTTAGCAAGGGCAGCCTGATTTTGAAAACGGTTGATGTCTCCGATCTCAGCCATAATTCCAGCAGAAAGTACCGGACCAATACCGGGAATGGATATCAAAACATTGGGCAAAAGTTCCA
>NZ_JADCKK010000054.1:0-17919 GCF_014982935.1 Anaerotignum lactatifermentans
ACTGTGGTTGTAGCCTTTCATAAACCATCAAGTGGTAGGGGGTGATAAACAATCCACAGTATCTCCAACAGTATAGCATACAGACCTTGGAGAGAGTCTATAAACACTACTACTTTATAATACGAGGGGGTGATGCTATGTATGTTACATATTCCGACTTGGTTCAAATCGGATTGCTCATCGTAGCCATTGTCGCCCTATTTCGGGACCGATAAAAAACTGACCGCCTAACCTGCAAGTTAGACGGTCACAAACCTATTTTCAGGACAGACCGCCTCAGGAAAAGCGGCAATCCTTTTTCTTATGGTTATTTTATCACGATTTTATTCTTTCCGCAAGATTTCTTTTCCTTACAGTCCCGGCACCCGCAGCTGGTAGTCCGTCACATAAATTCCTTCCACATCTTCATTCTCCAGCAGCTTACGCATTTCTGCCGGTGTGCCGTAATACAGGAATCCATAGGTTTTTACACCGTTTTCCGTCACATATTCCTGCACCATCTGACAAGTGCTGCCATGGTTGTTAGACTGATTCAACCTTGCGTAAAAATCCCCATGGTCGACGCTGTACTGAAGCAGGGCAAGGAAATGCTTCTCCCAAGCCTCTGCCAGAGGCACATCCTCATGCATGGACAATTCATAAAAAGGATACGCCGCGTCTACATTTTCCCAAACATATCCACTATCACCAGCATCAAATCCCATCAAAGGGAAAAGCTGCTGCTCCTCAGGAGAAATCCGCACACCGACCCAGCCCAGATATCCTTCCTGCTGTGCCGCAAAGTCTGCCAGTTCCTCCATAGTCCAGTCTTTTCCCAAAGAAACATAGGCTTCCATTTTCAAATACTCCGGCAAATCTGCCAGCGCCGCTTTTGCTTCCTCAGATGGTGTAATAACACCGTGTTCTCCATCCACATCCACAAAAGGCTTGGTTCCTCTGGAAAAAACATTCATACTGCTATACTTGTATGCGTTGCGATTCAGTTCGATTTTTCCTCTGGTTGCCGTGCCGTTCAGCCACGTATATTCCCCTGAAGACCATTCTCGCTGCTGTACCTGCAAGTCATATTGTCCCCATCCTTTCTCTGTAATCATGACAGACTCCATCTGCACTTCCGGCATGGTCAATTCTGCCAAAACTGCCAGATGACAACTGATATCATAAGAATACTGCTGTAAATCCTGTTCTGTGGGGTCATACCAAATAACCTTACTGATGACAGGCTGGAAGGCCGTCAGCGCCCCCATAACCACGCAGGCAATAACCACCGCAATGGCAATGATCCGCCGTCCCCGTTTTTTCATGGAGCGGTCGATTTTTTGCAGTTCCTCCTGCTGCCCAGCCAAATCTTCCCCTTCCATGTCCACATCCTGTTCCAGCAGATATTCCGTCAGGGCATTGTATTTTTCCAGTTCCGCCTCCACCTGTTTTCTCTCTTCCGGCGTTGCGGTGTAGTTTTTGTATTTCTCCAAAAGTTCCCGAAATGTCATGGCTTTTCACCTCCTAATTTCTGTTTCAGTCTGGCTCTGGCGCGGAACAGTGCCGTTTTCACAGCCGTTTCTGAAATTCCCCTGAACCCTGCCATCTGCCTGATGGACAGTCCCCCGAAATAATGCCAGATCAAGAGTTCCCGGTCTGCCGGAGAAAGGCGATTCATAGCCGTATAAAGCCGCCGGTTTTCCTCTTTTTGCAGCACACCGGAAAGGGCATCCTCGGGCACAGGGATTTCCTCGGGCATTTCTTCCCCCTGCCGCTTCTGTTTCCGCAGAGTATCCAGCCAAAGATTCCTGCACACCCTTAAGAGCCACCAGAAAAAACCCTCCGGGCAGCCTTCCACCGTCAGGAAAGCCTTCTCAAAGCCCTCACTGACGATATCCTCTGCCGTTTCCCTGTCCCGGCACAAAGAGAGGACATACAGATACGCTTTCTGGTGATATTTTTCGTACAATTCCCGCAATACGTCAGATTCCATAGCCCCCTCCTTTCCTGCCCTTTTACTTAGAAAACGATTTTGCTGCCAAAAGGTTACACTTTTTTTCAGTATATCAAAACAGGCGGATTTTGTACGATTTTTTGAGAAAAAAGCCCTTCCACGGATTTCCTTTTTTGTCCGCCTGTGGTATACTTTTGTCATATCTGAAAGGAGGCACCTACTTATGAAATTTCAATATTATATCCCTTCCCGCGTGCTGTTCGGCAGCGGTCAGCTGGACAGACTCCATAAACAGAACCTGCCCGGCAAAAAAGCGCTGATCGTCATTTCCTGCGGTACTTCCGTACGGAAATATGGCTATCTGGCACGTCTGGAAGAACAGCTGGACAAAGCAGGTGTGGCTCATGTGGTTTTCGACAAAATCCAGCCCAACCCCACAGAACACCATGTTATGGAAGGCGCAGCCCTGGCAAAAGCAGAAGGCTGTGACTTCGTTATCGGTCTGGGCGGCGGCTCCATCATCGACTCCGCAAAAGCCATTGCCGTTATGGCAACAAACGAAGGCACTTTCTGGGACTATGTTTCCGGCGGCACCGGCGGCGGCAAAGCTGTTCCTGTAACGCCTCTGCCCATCGTTGCCATCACCACCACAGCTGGTACAGGCACAGAAGCAGACCCTTGGGCTGTTATCACCAATCCCGAAGGCGAAAAAATCGGTTTCGGTTATGACGGCACATTCCCCGTACTGTCCATCGTTGACCCTGACCTGATGATGAGCGTACCGGAAAAACTGACAGCTTATCAGGGATTTGACGCTCTGTTCCACAGCACCGAAGGCTACATCAACCGCTACACCAACCCCATCAACGACCTTTATGCTCTCAAAGCCATCGAACTGATCGGCAAGAGCCTTGCCAAAGCAGTGAATAACGGCAGTGACAAGGAAGCAAGAGAAGATGTGGCGCTGGCTAACACCCTTTCCGGCATGAGCGAAAGCATCGGCGGATGTACTTCCGAACACGCCATGGAACATCCTCTCAGCGGCAAAAATCCCAAACTGGAACATGGCGCTGGTCTGATCATGCTTTGTGAAGCATACTACACCTACTGGGCGGAACGTGGTGTTATTGATGACCGCATGATTGCCATGGCAAAAGCATTGGGCAAAACAGACGCAACAAAACCTATGGATTTCGTAGATGCTCTTCACGATCTGAAAGTTGCCTGCCATGTGGACGACCTGAAAATGTCCGATTACGGCGTCAAAGAAGAAGATCTGGAAATGTACACCAAAATGGCTTATGACACCATGGGCGGTCTGTTCAAAGTAGACCCTGCGGACATGCCTTTTGAAGACTGTCTGGCAATTTATAAGAAAGCATATCGGTAAAACTGTCGTCAAAAGCTCATTTCATTCAAGCTTTTGACGAAATGGCAGATGTAAAACAGTTGGGTCAAGCACTTTGCTTCGCAAAGCCGCCTTCGGCGTCCCCATTTCTTTTTGGGGTGCAGGGGTCAAGCACTTTGCTTCGCAAAGCCGCCTTCGGCGTCCCCATTTCTTTTTGGGGTGCAGGGGTCAAGCACTTTGCTTCGCAAAGCCGCCTTCGGCGTCCCCATTTCTTTTTGGGGTGCAGAGTCTCCATCGGCATAAATGCCTTGAAACTCTCTGTTTGTCCTCGTCGGAAATAAATTCCGACTGCGGATTCCAGATGTAACTGTTTTGTCATTAAGGTTTTACAAGTTTTACAACTCTTTAGCTTTTATCAAATAACTGCTCGGGGAACCAAAACAGCTCACACCCCGGGCAGTTTTTGCATTCAGGAGGGATACCATGAAAAAAAGAACCATCTTCCTGCTGATACTGGCAGTGGTTTTGGCTTGCGTCCTGTTCTTCTGCCGTTTTTACTTCCTCGGCACCAGCAGTGACCCCGTCAACGCCAAAACAAACGCAGATTTTCAGATTCCCGATTTTCACAGCCAGACGGACAAAGACGGAGACGGTATAGACGACCAGACAGACCTTTTGCAGGGGGCACGGACCTACATTGCCACCCAGCCCCGCTACAAAAGCAAGTATTACGAAACGGGCTATCCCGACGACGGCTATGGTGTCTGCACGGACGTCATTGCCAACGCCATGTTATCCGCAGGCTATGACCTGAAAGAACTGGTGGCGGAGGACATTGCTGCCCATCCAGAGGAATATGACATTGAGGAACCCGACCCTAACATTGACTTCCGCCGTGTCCGCAACTTGAACGTATACTTTTCCCACACCGCCATCCCTCTGACAACGGACATTTCCCAAATCGACCAATGGCAGGGCGGCGATATTGTGGTATTTTCCAACCACATCGGCATGGTGTCCGACCAGCGTAACGACAAGGGGATTCCCTATGTCATCCACCACAACGACCCTTTTCAGTCCGCTTATGAACAGGATATTCTGGAAAAACGCCATGACATTGTGGGGCATTACCGCATCAGTCCATAAAAACAGCAATCGCTATAAAAAAGCCGAAACCCCTTTTTAAGGATTTCGGCTTTTTTTGTCTTTATTTCAATAATTTCTGCAATGCCTTCACATCCAGCAGATTCACCGTTTCAAATTTGCCTTTGTAAAACACTGCCCAGTTCTGGAACACACAAGGCAGATGTTTTGCCTTTTCCAAGGTATCCACTTCCACAAAATCCGCCGGGATTTTATTTTCCTCGCAATATTCCCGCAGTTTCTCCACAGTCTGGCAGACAAAAGGACACTGCATGTCATAATAGATGGTCAAATCCTGACTTTCCATTTTCTCCGCCTTTGCCTGCGCCCCAAAATGGGGATAGGTACCGTCAAAGGAAAGCGCCAGCAGTTCATAGCCGCTTTCTGTGGTATCCACAGGCACAAAGCCATACTTCTTGGCAAAATCTTGGTCGGAAAGCCAAGCTTTCTGCTTCTTTGCCCCTAACATGCAAATGCCGGATTTTCCTTTTGCCTTGGCGTCGTTGATGGCATATTCCAGCAGTTCTTTGGCATAGCCTTTGCCGCGATATTCTCCCAGCACCCACAGGCAATAGAGATACAGATAATTCTCCCCTTCCACAGGCACCCACGCTTTCTCCAAAGGGGCATATTCTATAAAGACCGTCCCTTTCACATCCAATTTCCGAAACACATGCCCCTCTTTCAGCCGTTCTGCCAGCCATTTTCGTTTCGCTTCCACACCGGGATGCTTTGTTTTGGTGCGGATGATACAGCAAAGATGCTCTGTTTCCAGATTTTCCGCTGTGAGATTCACAAAATCAGCCATCGTTTCCCCTCCTACAAAAAAACAGGCTCTTTTAGGGGCATCTTCATAAGAAAACAAAGAAAGCCAAAATCCTTATGATTACAAAGGATTTTGACTTTCTTATTTTATGAAGATTTTATTTGTTATGTTTTCTTATGAAGACAGCCGTTGCAATTCCCCTTAAAAAAACAAGGAAAAGGAAAATCAATGTTTTCTTAAGGGGAAGTTGCTTTTAGAGCCTGTTTTCATTTTTAAATTATACTGCCGCTACTTTTGCGTCAATATCTGCTTCCAGAGCGTCGATTTTCGCCTGCGCATCTGCCAGGGAATCGCCTTTTACGCCGATATAGAATTTCAGTTTGGGTTCTGTGCCGGAAGGACGTACACAAATCCAAGAACCGTCTGCCAGTGTGTAGTAAACAACGTCGGAAACAGGCAGAGGGCTTGTGGTTTCTTCCCCTGTTTTCAGATTTTTGAATACCTGTGTCTTATAGTCTTTTGCCCATTGTACAGCAACGCCTGCGAATGCCGCGGGAGTTTCCGCACGGAAGGAAGCCATGATTTTCTGGATTTTTTCTACGCCGTCCAGACCTTTCATGGTCAGGGATTTTACACCTTCACGATAGTAGCCGTATTTTTCATACAGTGCCATGAGGCCATCATACAGTGTCATGCCCTGTTTCTTGTAGTAAGCTGCCATTTCGCAGATGAGCAGTGTTGCCACAACGGCGTCTTTATCTCTGGCATATGTGCCTGCCAGACAGCCGTAGCTTTCTTCAAAACCGAAAATATAAGAATGGCTGCCGGTTTCTTCAAAGCCTTTGATCTTTTCACCGATGAATTTGAAGCCTGTCAGCACGTCCATCAATTCCACGCCGTAAGCTTCGCACATGGGGCGGATCATTTCTGTACTTACGATGGTTTTGATGACTGCGCCATTTGCGGGCAGTGTGCCTTTTGCTTTCTTCTGGGACAGGATGTATTCTGTCAGCAGTGCGCCGGTCATATTGCCTGTGAGCACCACATATTCGCCTTTGTCATTGCGAACCATTGCGCCTACACGGTCACAGTCAGGGTCAGTGCCCACGATGATGTCCGCGCCTTTTTCTTCTGCCAGTTTCTGTGCCAGCACGAATACCTTAGGGTCTTCGGGGTTCGGATAACCAACCGTTGTGAAATCGGAGTCGGGCAGTTCCTGTTCTTTTACCACATATACCTGATGGAAGCCTGCTTTTTCCAGTGCTCTGCGGACGGGCAGGTTACCAGAACCGTGGATAGGTGTGTAAACGATTTTCAGGTCGTCTGCCATTTCTTCGATGATTTCAGGCGCCTGACGCTGTGCCAATACGTTGGCGTCAAAAGCGTTGTCCACATCTTCGGAAATATACTGGAACAGACCTTTTGCCTGTGCTTCGTCCATGGCCATTTCTTTGATTTCGCCGAAGCTTGCCACTGCGTTTACTTCTGCGATGATGTCTTTATCTCTGGGTGCAACAACCTGTGCGCCGTCTGCCCAGTAAACTTTGTACCCGTTGTATTCGGGGGGGTTATGGCTGGCTGTGATAACGATACCAGCTGTGCAGCCCAGTTCCCGAACAGCAAAGCTCAGCATGGGTGTAGGACGCAGAGAAGGGTATACATAAGCACGGATGCCATTGCCTGCCAGTACCAGACCAGCGATCTGGGCAAATTCGGGGGACATATGACGGGAGTCATACGCGATAGCTACGCCTTTGTCCTGTGTGCCTTCTTTGAGGATGTAGTTTGCCAGACCCTGTGTGGCACGACCTACGGTGTAACGGTTCAAACGGTTGCTGCCTGCCCCAATGATTCCGCGCAGACCGCCTGTACCAAATTCCAGGTCTTTGTAAAAACGTTCTTTGATTTCCTTTTCGTCTGCGGCAATTTTCCGCAAATCTTCTTTTGTTGCTTCGTCAATGGCGGGGTCTGCCAGCCACTGATGGTATCTTTCCATGTGATCCAATTTGATTCCTCCCTTTGTTCTTTGTCTTTGTTTGTCTATGCTGTATCCTCTCCTGCTGCGGCAGTTTTCGGCATGGTCTGCCGCAAAAAAGAGGGTTTAACCTAATGTTGCGGAAATGTGCACCACACTGCTCTGAATCTGGACAGTCTGGTGATAAGAAGTGAAGCCGTCTTTGAACACTTCCACTTCATATGTGCCATAAGGCAGTGTCACCTGCAAAGGCGCGGTGCCTCTTTCCTCGCCGTTGATGAATACATTGGCGTCTGCTTCGTTGCAGTTAATGACCACCGTTGCCAATTGTTCTTCTGTCTCCAGCTGGGCATTCACGCTGACGGCATCCTGATTCAGTGTCACAGTCTGACTCCATTCTTTATAGCCATTTTTCAGGATTACCACATCGTATTCCCCAAAGGGCAGTACGGAAGGCTGACTGCTGTCTACCAGTGCGCCGTTGATGTAAAGCTTATAATCGGAAACATTGGCATTGACTGCCAGTACGCCCATTTTCTGCTGGGCTTTGGACAGGTCATAAACTGTCGTTTCTCCTGCCTGCACCAGTACGCTGTCTGTGCGGCTTTCGATATTATCCCCTTTGATGGTGATGGAATGGGTGCCTTCTTTCACAGCGATTTTTTCCACATCGCTGAGAGGCACAGGTTCTTCCTCATCCAATGTAAAGGTGCCGTTTTTGATGTTCTGGGCATTTTCCACGGTGATATACCCGTGATATTCCAGTACTTTTACAGACCATACCACATCGCCGATGCCGCTGATTTCCAGCACGTCACAGCTTTCGATGTCCTCGGGGCGGATTTCCTCCTCGTCGTAGTAGAAAATGGTCTTTTTGTCATAGGCAAAAGAGCGGTCTTCCCCCACAAGTTCCTTGGCGGAAGTATCAGCCTTCAGCCCGGTGATTTCTTCTTTCTTGATGCTGTCGTCATAAGAAATGGTCACGGCAAATTCGCCGTCCTGATCCATCTGTATCATAAGCAGATCGCCCATTTGTATAACGTCCGGCTGTATCTGTACCTCGTCTTCGTTATAGACCACCGTTTCCGGCGTCAGGTTCACGGTTTTCTGCTTTGCTGCGTTGATGTCATAGACCAGCAGTTCTTCCTCATCCAGCACTTCTGTCACCAGCATGGGTGCGGCTTCTGTTGCCTTATCCAGCGGATTGGAGAAAAACACCATTTTCACGATGCCAAAGCAGATGCCCAGCACCACAAGGGCAGCAATGGTGATCAGCCCAATGGTCTTTTTGTTCCAGAAAGGCTCGTCCTTCTCATCGTCCTCGTCTTTGGGCGGCATAGGCGGCTGTCCTCCGTCATAGACAGGCTGTTTTCTGGGTTCTCTTGTGACGAATGTCACAGGCTCCTCCGCCGGCTGTATGGGCAGAGGATCTTCAAATTTTTCTGATTCAAAGGCGTTGAGGAACTCGTCCTTGTCCCCCAAGTCATCCTCGTCTGTCTGATTCTGTTCCAGTTCTTTTACTTTTTCGTTTATATGATCCAACCGTATGGTGGTGTCGAATTCTTTATTGTCATTTTCAAAATGATAGTCCTTCATACCGTTTCTCCTCCTTCGGGGAATGATTTGCAGACTGTCTTAGTCTCATTTTATACGTTTCTTCCCGAAGTTGCAAGAGAAATTCAGGGCGCAAAGCTAGGGGTTTCTTCATAAGAAAAGAAAGCAGGCTGAAATTTTTCTGATTTTCTGATTTTCAGACATATTTTCTCCTGAAAACGGCTTGCTTCACGCCCTTTTTCCAATATTTTTCAAAAAAGCCTTTCCAATGCCTGAGAAAGGTCGCCCATGTGGCTTTCTTCCGCCGCCGCATCTGCCAGACGTTCCTCCATGGCAGGAGAAACACAGACTCTCCGGCGGTTATAGGACTCATGCACCAGACGCAGAAATTTTTCTGGAAAGGCTGTCAAAGGCACCAAAAGCTTCCGTTCCGCCTCTGCCATGGACCGCTCCCCTTCGTAAGCCGCCAGCACTTCTTCCAGTTTTTCCCGTTCCTCGGGCACTTTCCGCCAGAACCGTCTTAGATACGCCGCCAAATCCACGGCAAAAATATCTCCGGTGCACTGTTCAAAACCGCCGACCCACAGACTGCCGTCCTCTTTTCGGCACAGATTGCTGCCTTTGAACTGGTTGTGGCAAAAAGTGCCTGCCTGCTTCTGCCCATGGGCAATGCCACCATAGCCGCCATCGTCCAAGGTCTTCAGGGCTTCCTGTGCACGAGGCGCAAAGGTGCCGTAATGGCGCATGACCAGCAAATCCAAGGGAGAATACTTCCCCTGCCGTTCCATGTGTCTGCGAATCTTCACGAATTCCCGATACCGCCGCTGCCACAAAACTGGACGTTCCTCCTGCCCTTCCTGAGCCGGAAAGCCTGCCGCAGCCCGATGCATCTGTCCCATGAGGGCTGCACCAGCCACAAAATCCCCTGCCTGATCCTCCTCCAGACCTTTGGTGGGCATGGGATTTTCCAGCAGATAAAGATTGCCGTCCCAAGCAAAAAAAGGCTGTCCGTCCTGTGCTGTATAAAAAAGAGAAAGGGCAGAAAAGCCGTTGCGGTAGAGGCAGGTTTTCACCTCATGGGCAAAAAGCAGGTCTTCCCGGCGGCTCCGTGCCTTCTTCAGTTCTCTCAGTCCCACATCTGTTTTACAGATAAGCCCCGTGCGGGTACGGGTACCGCCGTAATACTTCAGACCGTAGCCCTCCCACAAGATTTTCCCGTATGTATCCTCCATAAAATCCTTCCCCCAATCCTTCTTCCCAAAAAAATTTCTCTGTATCAGTTTATGGCGGGAAGGGGGAAAATATGAAAGGAATGGGAAAGGGGGAAACACCATGGGCAACCTCGGTACTTTTCAGGTGCTTTCCTGTGCGGCTGTCGCCCTCCTTCTCTCACGCATTTTACCTGTAAGCCATATACAATCTCGGCTCTTTTTAAGGGCTTTCCCGTTTGGCTGACGCCCCCTTCTCTTACGTCTCTTACCTGTAAGCCTTGCACAACCTCAGCATTAAAAATGCCTCGGTTGTGGGCTGACGCCCTATGCATCTCATGAAAAAAGCCGCGGGAGAATATAAATATTCTCCCTCCTTCTCTCGCGTGTCTTACCTGTAACCCATGTACAACCTCAGCACTCTTCGAGTACTTCGGTTGTGGGCTGACGCTCACTTCTCTTACGCCTTTTACCTGTAAGCCATACACAACCTCGGCTCTTTTTAAGGGCTTTCCCGTTTGGCTGACGCCCCCTTCTCTTACGTCTCTTACCTGTAAGCCTTGCACAACCTCGGCATTAAAAATGCCTCGGTTGTGGGCTGACGCCCCCTTCTCTTACGTCTCTTACCTGTAAGCCATGCACAACCTCAGCACTCTTCGAGTACTTCGGTTGTGGGCTGACGCCCTATGGCTGCCAACAAAACAGGGCTGGAAATGCAAGCACTCCCAGCCCTGTTTTCTTACCAGCCGCATGGCTTACAGGTAAGCAAAAAAACAGCGCCCCCCGACCCGAAGTCGAAAAACGCTGCCTTTTATGAATGATGCGCCCTCAGGGACTCGAACCCTGGACCCACTGATTAAGAGTCAGTTGCTCTACCAACTGAGCTAAGGGCGCATATGTTATTTTGATTGCGTAAAATATAATATCACGCTGCCGAGGGCATGTCAACTCTTTTTTCCCGAAAATCCCAAAAAAATTTTTGATTTTCCCTTAGAATATGATATACTGTAACGGCAAAACAGAATTTTTACAACCGGAATGAGGTTTTTACATGACAAAACAAATCACACTGCCGGAGGACGTGAACGCCCTTCTGCAAACCCTCAACAACGGCGGTTACGAAGCCTACATTGTCGGCGGCTGTGTGCGGGATTCCATTCTTGGGCGCATCCCACAGGACTGGGACATCACCACATCTGCTCTGCCGGAGCAGACAAAGGCGTTATTTTCCCACACCTTTGACACAGGCATCCAGCACGGCACCATCACCGTTGTTCTGAACAAAACCAATTACGAAATCACCACCTACCGCATTGACGGGGACTATGCCGACGGCAGACATCCCGATGAGGTTTCTTTTACTTCCAATCTGGAGGAAGACCTTTTGCGGCGGGACTTCACCATGAACGCCATTGCCTACCACCCTGCCGAAGGATTCCGCGACCCTTTCGGCGGACAGGAGGACATCAGCCGTTCTCTCATCCGTGGTGTGGGCGAGCCTGCCAAGCGGTTTCAAGAAGACGCTCTGCGGATGCTGCGCTGTGTCCGTTTTGCGGCACAGCTGGGCTTTCAGGTGGACGACTCCACTTACACCGCATTGCAGGAAAACGCCGCACTCATTGAAAAAATCAGCGTAGAGCGCATCCACGAGGAGCTGGACAAACTTTGGAAATCTCCATTTCCCGAAAAGCTGTCCTTACTTCTGGAAAGTGGTCTTTTGCCCCACATTGACGGTTTACTGGACAAACGTCTGACGGCACTGGGCGAAACATTGGTTCCCCAGCTGAAAGCCGCGCCCGTTTCTGCCCCTCTGCGGTGGACGCTGGTGCTGCAATCCTTCACGGAAGCCGAGGCGAAGACTTTCTGCAAAAAACTGAAATTTGACAACGCCACAGCCAAGCAGATTCAGACTTATCTGCGGCACTTATCCCAGCCCATCCCCCAGACACCTTACGAAGTGCGGAAGTTAGCAGGGATTCTGGGCATGGAACTGACGGAAAACCTGTTCATTTTACAGGAAATCTTACAGGACAAAGCCGCTGTAGCCACAGCAAGGGAAATCCTCGCAAAAGTCCTTGCTGACGGGGACTGTCTGAATCTGAAAATGCTGGAAATGGACGGCAAAGCCCTCATGGACGCAGGCATCCCTGCCGGAAAAGCCGTAGGGGAAACCCTTGGGCTGCTGTTGGAGGACGTCCTCCATGAACCGGAACACAACAAAAGAGAATATTTGCTGGAAAAAGCGCTGAAGCTCCAGCAGAAATAAGGAGGAAATCAATCATGGAATACTTTACATTATATAACGGTGTGAAAATCCCCAAAGTGGGTTTTGGCACCTATAAAGTCATCGACCAATCTGCACAGGGCATTGTGGAAACAGCCCTCTCCGTTGGTTATCGCCATCTGGATACTGCCCGCATGTACATGAATGAAAAAGAAGTAGGCGCAGGCATTGCCGCTTCCGGCGTTGCCAGAAAAGACATTTTCCTGACCACAAAGGTATGGCGTGACGATTTGTCCTATGACGCCACCATGGCAAGCGTGGAAAATTCCCTGAAAGACTTGGGAACAGACTATCTGGATCTTTGCCTGCTTCACTGGCCTATGCCTGAAACAGACCGTGAAAAATGGCAGGAAAAAGACCTGTCCGCATGGCGTGCCCTGGAAAAGCTTTACAAAGAAAACGTTATTCGCGCCATCGGTGTCAGCAACTTCCTGCCTCACCATCTGATGCCCCTCATGAAAGAAGCGGAAGTTACACCCATGGTAAACCAGCTGGAATACCATCCCGGATATTGTCAGGCACATGCCGTTCACTATTCTCAGCAGCAGGGACTTCTGGTGGAAGCATGGAGCCCTCTGGGTCGTACCCGTGTGCTGGAAGATGCTCTGGTGCTGGAACTGGCAGAAAAATACGGCAAAACACCTGCACAGATTTGTCTGCGTTTTGCCCTGGACAATCATGTATTGCCTCTGCCTAAATCCAGCTCTGCGGAACGTATGAAAGCAAATCTGGATATTTTCGATTTCACCATTTCTCCTGAGGACATGTCCCGTCTGATGTGCATGCCCCAGACAGGATGGGGCGGACATCATCCCGACACATTCTAAAAGACAAAAACAGCCGGAATCCTTTATATGTAGGGATTCCGGCTGTTTTTTATCATTCTATCTTTGTTTGAGAAAGAGGTTCCTTCTTTTTCTTTGCTTCATGCCCCCGATGGCAAAGGATGAAGATCATAAACAGTACCGACGAAAAATCAGGTGCCGCAAGAAAGAGGAAAAAGCCATCTAATCCATTGCGGATGACCAGCGCCACAATGAATACCACCAAATTGATGGCTGCCATCTTCCAGTCGCAAATCTGGGTGAAGATATACAGCACCAGAAAATACACGGCAATCAGCCCAAATGCCGCATACGCCCATTTGGGGTCGTATGTGCGTGCACGTATGAGATTACAGTAATTCAGCAGATTGGTAAACATCAGGGCATATACCATACAAATGATATCTGCCACTTTTTTCCGATGAATGTAAATGGTCAACATACAAATCCTCCCCTTTCCCCCGAAACAGCCCTTTATTTTTGTTCGTAAATGTCAAAAGAGAATTTCACGCCATTTTCTTCCTGTACTTCCCCTTTTTCTGTCAATGTCCATTCCGGTTTTTCATCCAGATTGGGGAAATAAGTATCCGCAGGAAATTTGTCATAGATTTTGGTGATGTATGCTTTTTTGCACTGAGGCAGAAGCTGTTCATAAATGCTGCCGCCGCCGATAACAAAAATATCATCATCCTCGTAATCCGCCAGCACTGCAGGCAGTTCTTCCAGACTATGGCAAAGGGTCACCCCTTCCGCTTCATAAGCCTTATTTGCTGTCAGCACAATATGGGTACGTTTGGGCAAAGGCTTTTTGCCGGGGAAAGATTCCAGTGTCTTTCTGCCCAGCACCAGCACATGACCCATGGTCACCGCACGGAAATTTTTCATATCTGCGGAAATGCGGCACAGCAGTTCATTGTCCTTGCCGATGCCCCAGTTTTCGTCTACTGCTACAATGAGATTCATGGGTTTTCCTCCTTAAATGGCAATGGGCACTTTGCCGATGGGTTTGCCGTGTTCGTAGTCTTCCACGATAAAGTCATCTACAGTGAAATCATAGAAATTCTTGATTTCGGGATTCAAACGCACCTTGGGTGCGGGGAATGTTTCCCGTTCAATAAGTTCTTTGATGATAGGTACATGACGGTCGTAAATATGCATGTCGCTAATGACGTGTACCAGTTCGCCGGGCTCCAGTCCGCTGACCTGTGCGAACATCATCAGCAATGCGGAATACTGCACCACATTCCAGTTGTTTGCCGCCAATGTATCCTGAGAACGCTGGTTCAGGATCGCATTCAGTTTATTGCCTGTCACATTGAAAGTCATACTGTAAGCACAGGGTTCCAGTCCCATTTCTGTCAGGTCTGCAAAGTTGTAGATGTTTGTCATGATACGACGGGACGCGGGCGCATTTTTCAACTGCCACAGCACGTTGTCCACCTGATCCATTTCGCCGTGTTTGAATTTGTATTTCACACCCAGCTGATAGCCATAAGCCTTACCGATGGAGCCTGTTTCGTCTGCCCAGGAATCCCAGATTTTGCTGTTCAGATCGTGGATGTTGTTGGATTTTTTCTGCCAGATCCACAGGATCTCGTCAATGGCTGCTTTCCAGTTGGTGGCGCGCAGTGTCAGCAAAGGAAATTCCTTGCTCAGATCATAGCGGTTCACCACGCCAAAGGTCTTGATGGTGTAGGCAGGTGTGCCGTCTTCCCAGTGGGGGCGCACCTTTTCGTTTTCTGTAGAAAAGCCATGCTCTAAAATCTGTTTGCAATTCTGTATGAAAATATCGTCTGCTCTGCTCAATGTTTCTTTCCTCCTAAAAAATCGTTCATTTCTTTCTCCTCTTTTATGATACCCTATCTTTCTGCCGCCTTCAACCCAATTTTCCCAACGCCTCTTGGTCACAGCAGAAAAAAATGCGCAAAACAAACGCAAAAAAACAGACAACGCCCCGGACATTGTCTGTTTTTTATTTCATTTTCTGTTTTTACTTTTCTTCTTCTTCCACCTGACGGTGTTTTACAGGCAGACCGTTCTGCAGGTGATGCAGATCGTTTTCTTCGCTGTACATTTCATTGATCTTGTAAAGCAGTGTCATCAGACTGTCTGTCAAATGCACGTTTTCCACCAGCACATCATCGGGAACCTGCAAATCCACATGGCTGAAGTTCCACATGCCCTTTACGCCCCATTTTGCCAAATCATGGGCAACCTTAACAGCCTGTGAACGAGGCAGTGTCAAAATGGCAACGTCTACGCGATTGTTTTTCACGTATTCCTCCATTTTGTCCACGTCATAAACCTCCACGCCACGGATGGTCATGCCAACCAGACGAGGATTGATGTCAAAAACTGCTTTGATGACGAAACCGCGTTTTTCAAAATTTGTATAATTGACCAACGCCTGACCGATATTACCGCCGCCAATAACGATCATATTGTACATACGATCCAATCCCAGTATCTTTTTGATTTCATTGTAAAGATATTCTACATTATAGCCGTATCCCTGCTGACCGAAGCCGCCGAAATTGTTCAAATCCTGGCGAATCTGAGAGGCTGTAATATTCATCTTTGCACTGAGCTCTTTGGAAGAAATTCTGGTGATGTCGCTTTCCAGCAAATCGCCCAAATACCGATAATATCTGGGTAATCTGTTTATTACCGCCGGTGAAATCTTTTTTTCACTATCCATATTATCCAAATCCTCTCCTACTCAATTTGATTTCAGTATAGCACGCCTGTTATTTTATTGTCAACAATAACTCTTTTATTCCGCCCTTTTTTCTGGTATCATAATTGTGGACAACCCAAGGGTTACGGAGGAATAAAACATGATACTTGCAGTCAATCACATAGAAAAATCCTATGGCATCGACACCATATTGGAAAACATCACATTTCATATAGAAGAAAGAGAAAAAACCGCAATCGTAGGCGTTAACGGCGCCGGAAAGACCACCCTGTTCCGCATTTTGACGGGGGAAATCTCCGCTGACGGCGGCGATGTTTTCCTGAAAAAAGAAACCACCATGGGCTACATGGCACAGAACCAACAAATAGAAAGCAGCCGCACAATTTATGAAGAAATGCTATCGGTCTTTGAAAAAATTTTAACGGCCGAGGTCCGTCTTCGTGAAATAGAAAACGAAATGACACACCTGTCAGGAAAAGAGTTGTCTGACATGATGGAGGATTACGCGTCTTTACAGCACGAATTTGAACAAAACGACGGTTACAGCTACAAAAGCCGTCTGAAAGGTGTACTGAAAGGTCTGGGCTTTGGGGAGGACGAATTCGACCGCCCCCTGTCCCAGCTTTCCGGCGGACAGAAAACCCGTGTGTATCTGGGCAAACTGCTGTTATCCAAGCCGGATTTGCTGCTGCTGGACGAACCTACCAACCATCTGGACATTGCTTCCATTGAATGGCTGGAAGATTTCCTGAAAACATACGACGGCTCTGTCCTCATCATTTCCCATGACCGTTATTTCCTGGATAAAATCGTCACCAAAGTAGTGGAAATCGAAAACAGAAAATCCACTGTATACAACGGCAACTACACCGCATACATGAACCAGAAAGCCATCAACCGGGACATCCAGCAGAAGGCTTACGAAAACCAGCAGAGAGAGCTGAAACGACAGGAAGAAGTCATCCGCACACTGAAGGCATTCAATCGGGAAAAATCCATCAAGCGTGCCGAAAGCCGGGAAAAACAGCTGGAAAAAATCGAGCGTATCGATCGCCCCGACAGCCTGCCTTCCCATATGCGCCTGACATTGACACCCCGCATCATCAGCGGCAGTGACGTACTCCATGCGGAAGAACTGTCCAAGTCCTACGGCGGACAGCGTATTTTCCGCCATGTGAATCTGGATATCAAGCGTGGGGAAACCGTTGCCATCATCGGTCCCAACGGCGTGGGCAAATCCACACTGTTTAAAATGCTTCTGGGCGAAGTGCCTTCCGACAGCGGGCTTATGCGGTTCGGCACCAATGTTCATGTGGGTTATTATGACCAGGAACAGCAGAAATTAGACAGCAACAAGACCATTTTCGATGAAATTTCCGATACTTACCCCACTTTGACGGCGGGGGAAATCCGCAATATGCTGGCAGCCTTTGTCTTTACGGAAGATGACGTGTTCAAACAGGTTTCTTCCCTCAGCGGCGGCGAAAAAGGTCGCGTTTCTCTGGCAAAAATCATGCTTTCCAAAGCAAACCTGCTGATGCTGGACGAACCTACCAACCATCTGGATATGTTCTCCAAAGAAGTGCTGGAGGACGCTCTGAACCGCTATGAAGGCACCGTGGTATACATCTCCCACGACCGTTATTTCATCAATAAGACTGCCCAGATCATACTGGAGCTTTCTCCCGAAGGCATCACACGCTATGAGGGCAATTATGATTATTATATGGAGAAAAAAGCGGAACGGGCAAGAAAAGAAGCCCTGCTTGCGGCAGAACAGCCTGCAAAAGGCGCCGCTCCCACTCCTGTCCAGACCATGACCGACACCAAGAGCGATTGGCTGAAACAGAAAGAACAGCAGGCAGCAGAGCGGAAACTGGCGGCAAAGATTGCCAAAGTAGAAAAAGCCATTGAGGAAACAGAAGCAGCCATTGCCAAAGCCGATGAGGATATGGCAGCGGCAAGCTCCGACTACGCCAAAGCCCAGGAAATCTTCGAGGAAAAGACAAAACTGGAAGAAAAACTGGAAGGGCTTTATGAAGAATGGGAAGGGCTCCACGCATAAAAACCTGCTAACAAAAGTCAAGACCTTTTCGCAGGTTTTTTAAATGTTCTCAACTAAATAAAAATTCCACGACAATTAGACCGGCTCAAAATCCGGTCTGTTGTTTTCTTGGGTTTATTTT
>NZ_JADCKK010000055.1:0-17855 GCF_014982935.1 Anaerotignum lactatifermentans
CCACTGAATACGTGTTTTTTCTGCGCCTTTGAATGCGTAGATACCAGCTTTCAGGTTTTCTTCCAGTTCGTCTGCGAAAGCTTTGAATGTGATTTCAGAGTAGTCCAGAGAACGAGCTGCAACAATCAGAGCCATGTAGTTGAACAGGTCGAAACCATTCAGAGGAGAGGGTTTATATTTTGTGAAGTCAGCGATTCTGTTCCACTGATATACGGAACGCTGTGTCTGTGCTTTTACTTCCTGGAATTTCTTCCAATCGAAAGGTCTGCCGCAGATTACTTCCAGCTGAGAAATAGCATTTCTGAATTCATCAGCAATGTATTCTTTTGCATATTCAGGAATAGGCATTGTGTGGTTGAAAGGTACGTCGATTACGATGCAGGGAATATCCAGTTCTACTGCAAGGTTTTCATACCATTTCAGCAGTGTGTTACAAATGTTGTTACATGTGATAACCAGATCGGGCAGAGGAACCTTAGCTGCGGGAGAGTTAACCAGAACTTCGGGTGCTACGCCTGTGAGAGCAGCTTCTTTCAAGCATTCCATGTAACCCATGTTTACTCTACCATAGGAACAGCAGTCAATGTTGTAGCCTTTTCTTTCTGCAACATCCAGCATATCCATTGCACCGTGTTTTGCACCGATACCAGCTGCATGTGTTTCGGGATAAACCATAGCGATACCCATAGTTACGCAGAATTCCGGAGGAGCTACAGAAGCAGACCAGCAAACCAGGTCGCCTCTTTCTTTTGCTTTTCTTGCGTCCTCATCAGTTTTTGCCTGATAGTAGCCTAACAATTGTTTTGCTTTCATGCCTTGTGTTAAACTCATTCTAATCCCTCTTTCTTATTTTTTTTGAGCCGCTTCGTATGCAAACAGTGCTGCACCGAGCGCGCCTGTTGTTTGTGGGTTTGGAGCCACAATTACGTCTGTTTTCAATACGCTTGCAACCGCTCTTACAACGCCGGCATTCTGGGCAACGCCGCCAGTCATGACAACGTCTTTTTCCAGACCGCCTCTGTAAGCAAGGCCACATGCTCTGCTGGCTACGGACAAATGAACGCCCTTGATGATGTTATTTCTGCTTTCGCCGTTAGAGAGCTGGGAAATAACTTCAGACTCCGCAAATACGGTACAGGTGCTGCTGATAGGAGCAGTATCTGTTGCCTGCGCATCAAGTTCTGCCATTTGATCCAGAGTCGTTTCCAAAACTCTTGCCATAACTTCCAGGAAACGACCTGTACCTGCTGCACATTTATCATTCATAAAAAACTGCCGAATGCCACCTTTGCTGTCCAGTCTGATTGCTTTCGCATCCTGACCGCCGATATCAATGATGGTGCGTGCAGTGGGTATCAAGTGATAAATACCTTTTGCATGGCAGCTGATTTCGCTGATCTGTTTATCAGCGCCTTCAAAAGCGAATCTGCCATAGCCGGTTACAACCAAATAAGAGATGTCTTCTCTGGTCAGACCACTTACTTTGTAAGCCTGTTCCAAAGCTCTCTGGGGACCCGAAGAACCTGTTCCGACCTGAACAACTTCTGCGGCCACAACGTCTTTCCCGTCTTTCAGGATTACAACCTTGGAAGAAGCGGAACCAACGTCAACACCCATTGTGTACATGTTTTGTCCTCCTTTGATCTATATATTTGACCATGCGATAAAAACAAAATGAAATGTAATTTTTTGTCAACCATTGCTCTTCCCCGTTTGATGAGCAACTTTATGATTGTGCTACCAATCACATTACAAAAAACCTATATTTACATATAAGTTTTCGTCGTTTTGCAATGCAGATGACTTATTTCACTCCCTGCATTTGTCTTGATTATAACATCTTTACTTTTTGATTGCAACCATATTGTTAAAAATTTATTATATTTTTTCAAAAATCAAACAAAAAAACGACATACCTGCAAAAACGGTGGATTCTGTATACAATTTAGTTCTCTTTCCCATTTTTTCCTTCCACTTTTTGTAAAAATTCGTGTGATTTTTTTAAAATCTTCCCTAATTTTTAGCAAAACAGCAGAGGAATCTCAACATTTTTACAAACAACGGAAATAGCTAAATGTATACACTCCCTATACAAAATTGCTTTGTATACGAATTATTTGTATTCCAAATCCTTCTAAATCACTAGAATTTGTTAAATAATCTGCAAAAATCCCCTTCCCCAGAAATCGCAATATGACCATTTCTTTCACAAAAACAAAAAAGCGAAAGAATCCATAAACAGATTCTTTCGCTTTTCCATTTCATTTATTTTTTTTCATCTGGGCAATCTCCCATAGCAATTCTTCTTCTGTTCGAATGACAAAAGGTGTAATTCCAAACGCTTCCGCTTTTTCCTCCAGCATCCGCAGACACAGTTCATAATAACCGCCTTTTACATGCAGGCGTTTTGCCATTTTGGGCAAAATCTCCTCATTGATCTCCCGCAGGTTTAACAGTTGTTTCCCGTTAACATTTTCCCACTGGATCATCGCCCGCAACATAGCATAAGCTTTTTCTTCGCTCCATTTTCTGTCAATGTAATATTTCTCGCCCGCCAGACCATAGAGCAGCTTCATACCATCAAAATATCCCAGTGTCATATCTTTTTTGGTCTGTTCCCCGTCAAACTGCAGGATGCCACCAAGTTTTTCCCTTGGTGCCACTACAGTGACGTTCACACCTTCTGGTATCTTCACCTTTTTTTCATAGCCAACGCCAAAGATACGGATGACAATAATATCTTTGTAGCCTCTTTCCACCAGGCTATTCAAAGGCACCACGTTTTTGATGCTGCCATCTACATAAAACTTTCCGCTTAATGGTTCCCGTTTGAAAGCAGGGAAATAAGCACTGGCCAGCAACATATCATGGATTGTCCCCTTTGGCAGCGCAGCCGCTTCCAGATCCAACTCTTTTTTATCTGTCAAAGAATATGTCACCAGATAGAAATTGACATCTGACTGACGAATTTTCTCCTCATCCACCACTTCTTCCAACAGATTCCGTAATGGTTCTGCATCGAAACCACGATTTTTAATGACTTTCGCCATATCCAGCAAAAAAGACGGCCATTCATTCCAACGCATTTCTTTATCAAAAAAAGCTTTCATCTGTACATCATCTACATCAATAATCTGAGAAAAGGTCAGATTTTCCCAAAGATGTACCGCTTTATCCAGATCACGCATTGCCATCAGTGCCCCATTCAAGGCGCCTACAGAAGAACCAGAAACAGCGCAGTATTTGACACCAACTTCCTCAAAAGCTTGCCAAACCCCAATTTCATAAGCGCCTTTTGCACCGCCGCCTTCCAAAGCAATGGCATATTCTTTTGATAAATCCAGCTTGATTTCCATGGCTTCCCCCTTATTCTGCCAATTTTTCCAATGCCACTTCCAAAACTTCTCCTGCAATAGGTGTTGCCTTGCCGTAATCAGAATTTTCAATGACAACTGCTACAGAAACCTGCGGATTTTCCGCCGGTGCATAACCTACAAACCAAGAATGGTCTTTGCCTGTGGCATTTTCTGCTGTACCCGTTTTACCAGCAACAGTTACGCCGCTGATCTGAGCCGCTGTACCCGTACCATGATCTACAACACCCACCAGCAAATCATTAAGCTGGCTCGTTTCTGTAGGAGAACAGATTTCCATGAGTTTTTCCGGCACAGTTGTATCGCCGATTTCTCCATTTGCATACTGAATGTGATCAACAATATATGGACGCATCATAATACCGTCGTTTGCCACAGCAGAAATCATCATTGCCATATACAGAGGTGAAACACTTGTTTTCCCCTGACCAATGGATGTTTCCACCAATTCACTTTCTGAAGAATCTTTATTCAGTGACATGACGCTCTGACTGTGTGCCAACGCAAAACCATAATCAGAAAGAATGCCACATTCCTTCATAACTTTGCTCAGGTTTCCTGCCCCGATTTTTTCTGCAAGAGCCGCAAAATAACAGTTGCAGGATTCCGCCATGGCTTCTTCCATATCTACTGTGCCATGGGCTTTGTTATTGTAACAATGGATGACCTTGTTTTCAAATTCCGCTTCGCCTGTACAATCATAAGTAAAGCTCTCCCAATCGGGCACATATTCCATTGCCGCAAGGGCAGTGATAATCTTGAACGTAGACCCGGGAGGATACAAGCCTTGGGTTGCGCGGTTTACGAGAGGGCTATCTTCATCTGTAGTCAGATAATCCCAATCGCCGGAAACAGTATTCGGGTCAAAGTCAGGATATGCCTGCATTGCCAAAATACGTCCTGTGGAAGGTTCCATAACCACAACAGCGCCTTTTGTACTGCCCAGCAAATCCCCTGCCGCACTTTGGATATCCATATCCAGTGTCAGTACCACATCATTTCCTTTGGGATCTTTTCCTTCCAGCAGACCAGACAAACGCTGGAGCAATTCCTGATGGACGGACATCAATTCAAAGTTATAAGCCGATTCCACACCGGTTTTCCCTACACTACTATATCCCGTTACGTGGGCAGCCATACGTCCTCTGGGATATTCACGCAAATAACTGCCATCTTCCTGCAACGTACTGGTTGCCAACACTTCTCCGTTCCGATCCAGAATGTCACCTCTCTGGATGCCTTCCTCATCGTTACGCAGACGGATATTATAGGAATTGCCGGATATTTCCGCACGATCTACAATTACCAACTTACCAAGATACCCCAGCAGCAGAAAAAAGCAAAGTGCCAGAAGCCAGAAGATCCGTCTGACGCTTTTTTTCATATTATTCATCGGCGTATCTCCTTTCTACATAATGCTGCTGCACAGGTTCTGCCGCAGCCTGGCTATGCTGTTCGCAATATACGCAAACCCACTGCAAAATGCCGAACATCATCAGGCTCACCAGTACGGAAGTACCACCGTAGCTAACCAGAGGCAGTGTAACCCCAGTCAGAGGAATCAGTTTGATAACGCCGCCGATGATGACAAATGCCTGAAAAGCAATCATAGCTGTAAAGCCTACTGCCAGCAGGCTGTAATATCTTCTGGTGCAGTCCAATGTGATACGGATTCCGCGATATAACAACATAATAAAAATACAAATAATGCCTGCGCCAAAGAGCGCACCGAATTCCTCGCAGATTGCCGCAAAAATACAGTCACTTTCTACAACGGGGATGCTGACTGGCATACCTTTTGTCAAGCCGCTGCCGAAAAGTCCGTATGTGGTAATGGCAAACAAAGAAGTAACGATCTGATAGCCGCCATGGTCAATGTCTGCCCAAGGGTCACGCCATGCTGCCACACGCACCTGCACATGGGAAAACAGTTTATAGGCAATGGTAGCCGCAAAGCTGGCTGCCCCCATACCAAGCAAAAACAGCACTTCATTGGAAGTAGCGATGTACAGCATAGTCATAAAGGTCATAAAGAAGATCAGGGCACTGCCCAGGTCTTTCTGGAGTACCAGCAAAATAACGACGCCGGCACTCAAACTGCCAGTGATGAGCAGTTCCCGCAGTTCCACACGTTTTCTGAAAACGCTTGCCAGATAGAATATGAACAAGAACTTGGCAAGTTCAGAAGGCTGGAAGCTGATGCTGCCGATTTCCAACCAGTTCTGGGAACCGCCGTGTTCCACACCAAAAATCTGTGTAAACAGCAGCAGTCCATAACAAACAATGATGTATGCCCATTCAAAAATTTCAAATCTGGGAATCAGCCGTAAAATAGATGGCAATGCCAGCATGCCTGCCAGACCAAGGGCCATCCATACCAGCTGTTTATGAGCCAATGCCGGATCTACTCTTTGAAGCATAATCAGGCTCACATCCATCAGGAACAGCATCCCTGTCCAGATCAACGGACAGCCTTCATAGTAAAATCGATCCAGCAGCTGAATGGCTACCAACAAAAATACCAGCGATATGGCACCAAAAAGCAATGCCTGCCAGTCAAAAAGATAGGTGTCCCGATTATAGGACAAAATCAGGAATGCCGTTAAGTGCATCAGCACAACCAATCTGCGCTGTACAGATACCGCCCGATAAGGGCTGCCCAGATAGCCGCCCTGTTCGTATGCGATATATACAATGGCTTCCCACAGATACAGTCCGATATAGATGACGAACAGATATCTGCTCAACATAATAATCAAATCAAACATATCCTCACTCCACTCCACGGAAGAAATGCCCTTTTGTACTGCCTTTTTCGCTCATCTGCTGCAAAAGAGCTCTTGTTTCCGCACTGCAATGCGCAGTGTCTTTTGTCATTTCGGCGTAAGCCCGCACAATGCGCTCCACCCTTGCCGGACCTTCCTTTGTAAAGTTCAGGCGAACGCTCCCCACTGCGTTATCCAGCACTTCATCATAAAACTTCAATGCAAACAGAGGTTTCCCGTTCAAAATGGAACATACACACCGTTCACAGTCTGTCATCAGCGGGAATTTTTCCCCTTTTCTGTCACGCAGGAAGTACAGATCCTGATTCCAACGTTTCTTACAGTACTGACCGCTGTGTTTTTCTCCAGCAAAGTTCCCGATGGGGCATTGCTGTGTGGTCATCAAAGGCAGATAGCCATAAACCACCATTTCACAGGAACTGTCTGCCATTGCACGAATTTCCTGCAGATTATTTTCCACAGAAAGACATACATTGTCTGCCCCCTGTTCCTGCCAGAACAGCACTGCTTCCCGGTTCACCACATTCAGATTATAATCCGCTGTGATTTTCTTACCGGAATTTTTCACTGCGCCAAGCTGACCTGCGGAACGCACCAGGAAACCATCCAAATCGCTTTCCAGGAAACGCTGCAATCTGCTTTCGTCTTCAGGACGTTTCCTGTCTACCCGAGGCAATGCCGCATAACATGCCACATCATAACGATGGCATTTCGCAATGACATCTGCCAGATGTTCTTCCAGCTCCATGGTGGATTCAACATAAATCCGTTCTACGCCTTTTTGTTTCACAGCCGCATCCAGCTGTTCCAGATTGCTTACCAGCACATGAAGTTTCTTTTTCAGCAGACGAGGCTCCTTTGCCTGGCGAGGCGCTTCTCCCCGTTCTGCGTTTTTCCGTTTGGTCTTTTTCAGCATTGCCTGTTCCAATGCTTCTGCCGCATCACGACGAAGCTGGTTCAAATTGCTGATGCCTACATATATATTTTCGTCTGCCTGTACATCCAGATCAGCCAGCGCAAAGGGAGTTGCACCCATTTTTTCAATCTGCTGGCGTAATTTTTCCACAGCAGTGGGCTGGTTCGTAGCTTCCTGCACCACTTCCCCAGTCACATATACGCTGCTGCCCATATTATCCCATAACTGCAATGCCAGTGGTTCTCCTTTTCTGGCTTTTAAAACACCATAAATCGGCAGTTTTCTGGTTTCTTTTTCCCATGTTTTCTGCAAAGCATCGTTGAGCGCCTTGCCATAGGTACGATAAACCACGTCGTTTTTCTCAATATCCCCTTCCAGCGTCAGAGTGATCACTTCCCCTGCTTTGGAATGTTTTGTCACCTGACAGCCTACATGAGGGCCGCGACTGGTCCAAACTTCGATACCGTCACCGGGAACCAGCGGCTCTCTGGTACGGATAACTACTTTTTTATGCTGAGGCAGGTATTTATCCACAATACCCACTTTTAACCCCCATGTTTTGGGACGTTCCACACTCATCATATCCAGACCGCCACGAGAAGTATAATACCCTTCTGTGAAACCGCCGCGGTTGAACAGCTGGGTCAGTTCTTTCATATCATCCAGAGAAACCTCATAGTGTTCTGGATCTTCGAAGTACATGTCGATATATTTCCGATAAATCCGTGTAACCCCTGCCACATATTCAGGATTTTTCATTCGACCTTCAATTTTCAAGGAAGCAATACCTGCTTCGATGAGTTCTGGCAAAATAGAAACTGTCGCAATATCTTTGGGAGAAAGCAAATGACCTTCCGCCACCTTATCATATCCGCAATAGAGGGTATAAGGGAGTCTGCATGTCTGGGCACAACGTCCACGGTTGCCGCTTCTGCCACCCAGCATACTGCTCATGATACACTGACCGGAGTAACAAACGCAGAGCGCACCATGAACGAATGTTTCCACTTCCGCACCAGTCTGCTCTGTGATATGACGGATTTCCGGCAAAGTCAGTTCTCTGCTCAAAACCACTTTGTCAAAGCCCTGTTCATACCAGTAATTCACGTCTGCTAAAGAATTGGATGTCATCTGTGTGCTGGCATGGAGGGGGAAATCGGGGTAATGTTCCCGCACCAGTTTTGCAGCCCCAGCATCCTGCATGATCAGCGCATCTACACCCATACGATGCAATTTTCCAATAAACTGGATAAATTCCGGCAGTTCTTTATCTTTATAAACTGTATTTACTGTAACATATACCTTCACGCCACGCAGATGACAATAGTCATAAGCTTCTTCCAATTCTTCCAGAGAAAAATTTCCCGCATATTGTCTGGCGCTGAATAATTTTCCGCCTAAATAAACGGCGTCACAACCATTCTGCACAGCAGCCTTCAGGCTTTCCATGGACCCCGCAGGCGCCAGCAGTTCTGGTTTTTTTCTAAAAGGCATATCTTTTCCCCTTTCTCTTTGAAACGAATGTATCTCTGTTTTTTCTTCAAATTTTTTGATGCAAAAGGAAAAATAGCAGTTTTTTTCTTTTTGCACCCGTCAAAAATCCCCTGCTATTTTGTCATATTTTATCTTTTTCTGGGACGTACTTTCGAAGTATGGAGCCCCTCATTTGCAGCTTCTTCTTCCGCCTGATACTCTTGCAGTTTCCGTTCCAGTCTTCTTTTGTCCCGTTCCAACTGTTCGATCTGTTCCTGCAATTCTGCTGTTTTTGCTTTTTCTGACATAACCTGCAGCCGCAGTTCTTCCATGGTTTCTTCCTGTTCCAAATGCTGCTTGACTTCTTTAAAATAATCATTTGCCACATTGATGGAAGTCAAAATATACGCCAAACTGCTGTCAATTGCCACAGCTTTTGAGTTTTTTCTAATCTCTGTCATCTTTTGATCGATGTATCCGGCAACCTGCATCATATGTTCTTCTGTTTCCGGTCCCATTAATGTAAAGGATTTCCCATCAATCGTAATTTTCACTTTATTATTCACAGCCATTTGCCTCCCCTCTTTCTTTTCGGCAAAACAAAATGAAACTTGTGTTCGATCCGATATATGCTCATTTGTATTCAATCTATTATACCATAAATCACATAGGGAAGAAATCTTTTTTTATAAAAGAACCCCCGCACTGGGAAAACCCAATGCGGGGGTGATATGCACTTTCAGTTATCTGAAATTAGCAGTTTTCTTTTGCATAGTTGAAACCAAGTTCAAATGCTTTTTTGTTGTCGGGGATAAATTTAGCTTTACCACCTTCGAATACATGAGCGAATGTATCGTCCATGCCTTCTACTTTGATTGCGCCTGTTGCGCAAACAACTGCACCCAGCATTACCAGGTTAGCCAGTTTGGAGCCGCCGAAAGCGTCTGTTGCGATTCTGTTAGCAGGAACAGAATATACTTTTACGCCTTCTTTAACATCCAGATGATCTGTTGTGCACAGGTCAGCGTTGATAACCAGAGAACCGCCTTCTTTTACAACGTGTGCAAATTTATCCAGGGAAGGCTGGTTCAGAGCTACTACGCAGTCAGCGTCTTTTGTGATAACGGGAGAACCGATACCTTCATCAGAAATGATTACGTTTACGTTTGCAGTACCGCCACGCATTTCAGGACCGTAGGAAGGACACCAAGATACTTCTTTTCCTTCCAGCATACCGGAGTAAGCCATAATTTTACCCATCAGCAAAGAACCCTGACCGCCAAAACCTGCAATGATAGAAGAAAATGTACTCATATTATTTGCCCTCCTCTGCTGTGATGTCTTTGTATACGCCAAGAGGATAGTAAGGGATCATTTTTTCTCTTACGAATTCCATGGATTTTACAGGTGTCAGACCCCAGTTTGTAGGGCAGCTAGCAACTACTTCTACGAATGTGAAGCCCAGACCCTGTCTCTGGATTTCGAAAGCTTTTTTGATCGCTCTCTTAGCAGCTGTAACCTGTGCAGGTGTGGAAACACTTACTCTTTCGATGTAAGCAGGACCTGTCAGTGTAGCCAGCATTTCGGAAACGCGCAGAGGGTTACCGTTGATTTTAGGATCACGACCAGCTTTAGCTGTTGTAGCTTTCATGCCGGGCAGTGTTGTAGGAGCCATCTGACCGCCTGTCATACCGTAAATACCATTGTTGATAAAGATTGTTGTGATTTTTTCGCCTCTTGCTGCTGCATGAACGATTTCACAAGTACCGATGGAAGCCAAGTCACCATCGCCCTGATATGTCATAACGATGTTATCGGGATGTACTCTCTTGATACCTGTTGCTGTTGCGGGAGCACGACCGTGTGCACACTGAATAGCATCAAAGTTGAAGTAGTTGTTTGCAAATACAGCACAACCTACGGGTACGCAAGCGATTGCGTTTTCAACTTCGCCCAGTTCTTCCAGTACTTCTGCTACCAGTCTATGTACGATACCGTGTGCACAACCAGGACAATAATGCAATTTGACATCAGTTAACGCTTTTGTTTTTTCGAATACAACTGCCATTATTTGTCACCTCCCATAACTTCTTTACCGAATGCAACCACTTCGTCAACAGTAGGTACGTTACCGCCTGTTCTGCCGTGGAATGCTACTTTGTTTTTGTCGTTACATGCATAAGCAACGTCGGGAACCATCTGACCCATAGACATTTCTACGTCCAGATATTTTTTGATCTGACCATTCCATTTATCGAAAGCTTTCTGAGGGAAAGGCCACAGTGTTTTAGGTCTAAGCATACCAACTTTGTAACCTTCAGCTCTCAGGTAACCGATAGCTGTTCTTACAACTCTGGATGCTGTACCATAGGAAACGAAAGCATATTCTGCATCATCCAGCAGATATTCTTCCCAAGCCTGTTCGTTTGCTTCAACTTTTTCATAAACTTCAAAGTGTTCATGGTTCCAGTTTTCGCAATCGTCGGGATCGATAACCAAGTTTTTGATGTTGTGTCTTTCGCCTTTGCCTTTACCTGTCAGAGCCCATGTTTTTTCAGGGATACCTTCTCTGCGAACATAGTTGAATTCTACAGGTTCCATCATCTGACCGATCAGACCGTCTGCCAGAACGATTACAGGGATGCCGTACATATCAGCGATATCGAAAGCTTCCATAACCATGTTAACTGCTTCCTGAACGGATGCGGGTGCCAGTACTACGTTGTGGTAGTCACCGTTTGCGCCGCCTTTAACAGCCATGTTATAGTCAGCCTGACCGGGCTGAATTGTACCCAGACCCGGACCCCCACGCATCATGTTGATGATAACTGCGGGCAGACCTGCGTTAGAGATATAACCGATACCTTCCTGTTTCAGTGCGATACCGGGAGAAGAAGAGCTGGTCAGAACACGTGCGCCTGCTGCTGCTGCGCCATAAACCATGTTAATCGCTGCTACTTCGGATTCTGCCTGAACAAATGTACCGCCTACTTTGGGCAGTTCACTGGATAAATATTCTGGTACTTCGCTCTGAGGAGTGATGGGATAACCGAAGAAATATCTGCAACCCGCCTCAATCGCTGCTTTACCAACTGCTTCGTTGCCTTTCATTAAAACTTTTGCCATTGATGTTCCTCCTCCCTTATTAGTCGAGCTTTTCTACTGTGATTGCGCAGTCAGGGCACATTTTCGCGCAGCTTGTGCAAGCGATACAGTCTTCGCCTACCATTTCTGCGGGATTGTAACCTGCGGGGTTGATTTTTGTTGTCGAAAGAGCCAGTACGTTCTTAGGACAAACAGAAACACAAAGACCGCAACCTTTACAGATCACTTCATCGATTGTTACTCTACCTTTTGCCATTCAAAATACACCTCCATAAATATTTGAATTTACATCCAGGTTTTCCGCATATTAAACTTCATAGGGAATAATTCCCCTGCAAGCCCTTCCGGTACGCCTTCTGTCAAAAGTTCTTCAACATAAGTTACGTACTTTACAGGGACGCCTGTACGTTTGGTCACTTCTCTCAATATCGCATCTCCTTCTACGAGACACTGCGCTGTTGTTTCGCGAACCAGATTTGTGTTATTGATGAAGCCTGTCACTTTCAATCCCGAAGCATACTCCAGATTTTCCATCTGTTCGATCACACCTTCCGGTGTAGAGGTATTGGGACGATATGTATTGACTACCATAAAAAAGTCTGTTTCCTCCGGGTGCAGAAGGGGTTTCATTCTTCCCAGAACCAGGGTGCCAACATCGTTGCCGCCCAAGTCAACCACATACTGGAATTCTTTGTTGGTAACAGGCATTGTCATCGCACCGGAAACAGCAGGCACGTCTGCGCCGGCTCCTTCGATATTAGAAGCGATCACCATGATCCCCTTCTCTTCCAGTTCTGCCTTCTTTTCGCGGGAGCGGAAATAAACATTTACGATATCCAAATCGGCAATGGCTACTTTTCCTTCGGTCTGTTCCCGAAGAGCAGTCACATAATTGACTGCGAATTCTGTTTTGCCACTACCGTAGTGACCTGTGATGATACGGATTCTTTTGTCATTAGAAACCATTTTATCCACCTCTACTTTTCGATAATGCATATAGAATAAATGATATATTTTTTGGTCATTTTTTATAATCTATCAAATCAACTGGGTTAAATGCATAATTTAAATGTTTCATTTTTTCATTCTTTATGCAAATCCACCCGATTTCTTCTGCTTTATGTATACATAATAACACACTTCTTTCCACTTTGCAAGAAATTTAACATTTTTTTTGGGAAGCATTGAAAAAAAAACATAAAACCCGAGAAAAATGCTCTCATTTATAAGGCAATTTCCTATCTGTTTTCTTTTTTCATTTGTAAACTATTTATATTTTTTTCAGAAAAGATACATTTTCTTTATATCTTTTGCCACTTTGTCTTACATCTTATCTTGTTTTTATCTTTTTACGATAATAGCCACAAATGCAGAAAACCTCACCTTTTTTCCATATTCCTACAGAAAAAAAGGTGAGGTTTCAAATTCCCTTTATAAAGTTGTCTTACAATATTGTATTAGATATTATACAGCAATTCTCCATAAGTGGGGAAAGGCCATACATCTTCATCCACCAGCATTTCCAGCGCATCTGCGGGAACACGCAGCGCCTGCATGGCTTCAAAGACGTAGTCACGGCAGAATACAGCCTGAGAACGGCTGCTGCCCTGAAGCAGCTGTGCCTGTTCTGCCACTTCTTCCAGATGTTTCAGTGCCTTATGGAACTGCGCAATATTTTCATTGATTTCCTGCAGCAGTTCTTCTGCAACAGAAGCATCTCCGCCTACGGATTTGATAGCTGCCAAGGACTGTGCCACACTGCCTGCATATTTCAGCACAGCGGGACGAATCTGTTTGGAAGCAATGTCGATCATTGTCTTTGCTTCAATATTAATCTGTTTGATATATGCTTCATAATTGATTTCCGCACGGGAATGAAGTTCCAGACGGCTCAATACATGATGACGTTCAAAAAGGCTGATGGCTTTATCTGTAATCAATGCAGGAATTGCATCCACAGTGTTGCTGATGTTGGGCAGGCCTCTGCGGGCAGCTTCCTGTTTCCATTCTTCGGAATAACCGTTGCCGTCAAAAATAATCCGTTTGTGAGCAATATATGTGTCACGAATCAAATCGTGTACGGCTTCGTTAAAGTCTTCTGCTTTTTCCAGCTGATCTGCAAATTCCTTCAAAGCATCTGCAACGATGGTATTGAATACAAAGTTGGGACCGGAAATAGAGCCAGAAGAAGGCGGCATACGGAATTCAAATTTATTCCCTGTAAATGCCAGAGGAGAAGTTCTGTTTCTGTCTGTAGCATCTCTGTTCAGGTAAGGCAGTGTGTTTACGCCTACGCGCATTTTACCGCCCTGCAAGCTGCTGGTTGCTTCCCCATGTTCAATCTGGTCGAAAATATCTTGGAGCTGATCCCCAAGGAAAATGGAAATGATTGCCGGAGGCGCTTCTGCCGCACCCAGACGATGGTCATTGCCATGGCTGGCAGCAGACACACGCAGGATATCCGCATACTGATCCACACCTTTGATGATAGCTGTCAGGAAAATCAGGAACTGTGCGTTTTCATGAGGTGTCTTACCAGGATCCAGCAGATTCTGTCCGTCATCAGTACCCATGGACCAGTTGTTGTGTTTACCACTGCCGTTTACACCGGCAAAAGGTTTTTCATGGAGCAGACAAGCCAAACCATGGTGGCTGGCAATACGTTTCATGGCTTCCATAATCAGCTGGTTATGGTCTGTTGCTGTGTTACAGTCGCTGAAAATAGGCGCCAATTCATGCTGTGCAGGCGCTACTTCATTATGCTGTGTTTTTGCGGAAACACCCAGTTTCCACAGTTCCACATTCAATTCATGCATAAAGCAGGCAATTCTTTCTTTGATGCTGCCGAAATAATGGTCATCCAATTCCTGCCCTTTGGGAGGCGCCGCACCAAACAATGTTCTGCCTGTAAAGATCAAGTCTTTTCTCTTATTATACAGTTCACGGTCAATGAGGAAATACTCCTGTTCTGCGCCGGCATATACGCTGATCTTTTTGGCTGTTGTGTTGCCAAACAGACGCAAGATACGCATAGCCTGGTTGCTGACTGCTTCCATGGAACGCAGCAGAGGTGTCTTTTTATCCAGCGCTTCCCCTGTGTAGGAGCAAAACGCAGTGGGGATGTATAATGTTACGCCGCCTGCATCCTCACGCAAAAATGCCGGAGAGGTACAGTCCCAAGCGGTATAGCCCCTTGCTTCAAACGTGGCACGCAGTCCCCCGGAAGGGAAAGAAGATGCATCGGATTCCCCTTTGATCAGCTCTTTGCCGGAAAATTCCATAATGGCTCTGCCGTTGACAGGAGGTGCCAAGAAGGAATCATGTTTTTCCGCGGTAATGCCGGTCATGGGCTGGAACCAGTGGGTATAGTGTGTCGCACCACGTTCGATTGCCCAATCTTTCATAGCATTGGCAATGATATCCGCAATGGAAGAATTCAGCATTTCGCCTCGTTCAATGGTCTTTTTCAGTTCTTCATACACGTGTTTTGGCAAGTGATCCCGCATCATGGAATCATTGAATACATTCATGCCAAAAATTTCTGGAATTGATACTTTTTCGTACATACGCCGTTACTTTCTCCTTCCATACAGTTGTATTTCCTTATAAGCATGATAGTTACATTATACAAATCTGGTTTTCATTTTGCAACGATTTTACTTTTACTTCGTAAAAAACAGCGAAACCATCACCTTTTTCCCCTTCCGCTTCCATTTTTTCGTGATTTTTCCAATGTACCCTTTCCTTTTTTGCATAAAAAAATAAGAACAGCATGGTTTTCAGCCACACTGTTCTCACTCTTCTTACACAGTTTTTCAGCCTCCGATCAGGAAATCCAGAATATTTTCTCCTGTGGATGTTTCTGCCCGATAAATTTCCGTATATCCACATTTTTCACAGCTGATAGTAATGAATTTTTTATTTTGAATATCGAATAATTTTGCCATGGTGCCGCCAGTAGCCTGGAACTGGTCCTGCACAAATTCATGACATCCGCATTTTGGACAAACAAACTGCATCTTTTCCATGTCTGCTCCCCCTTTTCTTCTATTTTTGTTTATCATACAAAAAACAATTCAAAAGCACAATAACCTTTTCCTTATCTTAAGAAATTTGTCATGCTTCTGAAAAAATTTCTTTTCCCATATTTTCCTCTTGAACAAGAACATATGTTCGTATATAATAAAGATAATAAGACTGGAGGGATTGCCATGAAGCTTTTGAATAAACAAATTGATATGATTTCTTGGACATCGAAAGAAGGTGTTGTCACACCTGTACGCTTTCGCATAGAAGAAGATGGGAAATCCATTGTCATTCGCATCGGACGAATTTTGCAAACCGAAAAAAATATGTTTGGCGGCACTCCCACCCTTTCTTTCCGCTGCGCCAGCCATATCTGCGGACAAGAGCACATTTACGAAGTCACTTATAACAGCGGCAGTCAGAAATGGCTCTTAAAAAAATATTGAACATCGTAAATAAAAAAGCACGAAGATTCCTATAAACCATGGAAACTCGTGCTTTTATGTTTGTAATGAATTGCAATGATTTTCTTAGCAGATAAATTCTTTTGCGGAAATATAGTCATCCCCCAATTCTGCCAATTCCACAGGGAACGCATCTCCCTGACATAATTTCTGTAAAAAGATTTCCATTTCCTCCTGTCTGTCAGACAGTCCAGAAACTTCTTCCCGTTCCAGCACTTGTCCACCACTGATCTTATCAATGGCAACACCGTACACATTTTCCCCCTTGGGAACGGGATGTACCAGCAAGAAATACTGCAATGTAAACTTGTGATTCTTTTCATCTGCAATCTGTTTTTCCCATAACATGCGCCGTTCCATTTTCCTCGCCCCTTCCACAATGATTCTTTAACAGAATTATAGAAATCATTATGCAAAAAAGCCATAAAAATTCCGTTAATAATACGGATTATCACACTCTTTACGCTTTCTTTATATCTCAGGAAAATAAAAGCAGCTTATCCTCCGCCTGTAAATTAGATCCACCTTGATTTTTTGCCTCTTGATTTCGATAAGGCGCCATTCGATAAGACTGACCATAGCGCATACGGAAGTATTCTGCCAATATAGCAATAAACTGACCATTTGTTGGCTTTTCTATCATATGATAGCCAGATATTTCAAAATACACCTGTCTGCCGTTTTTCTTCCATGCACTCTCTACTGCATGACGGATTGCTCGTTCCACTTTGCTGGCAGAAGTATGATACATCCGTGCAATATCAGGATACAGTCCTTTGGTGATGCCAACCATCACTTCGGCATCCTCTACTGCCATCATCACCGCCTGTCGGATGAAATGATATCCTTTGATGCTGGCAGGTACCCCCATACGGCTGAGCACAGAAGAAATTTCAGCTTCCAATCCAGACACCTGATGATGTTCTGGAACAGGTTCTTCTCGTTGTACTGTCCAAATCTTTTCTTTGCCCTCATAAGAACGAATCGGTTCTGTCAATTGATGGATTCGTTCCAGCAGCAATTCTCCCTGTATAGGTTTTGCCATATAATAATCTGCACCCATAGCAACTGCTCGGCGTACCACTGTATCGCTGTCGATCGCAGAAATCATAATGCACACACACTCTTTTTTCTGCGCCTTCATCTGTTCCAGCACCCAGACACCATCTTTTTCCCCCAAAATGACATCCATCAGCAGCACATCCGGCGCGCTTTCCTGCACCATCTGAAATACCGCCGGACCATTATCAGCCATGCCTACAACTACCATATCGCCGCGCCGCTCCAGACAAAGCTTCAGCTTCTGCAGATAGAACAGATCTCGATCTGCAATGACTACCCGTATTTTATTTCTCACTTGCATCAAAATAAAAACCCCCATCTATCCTTTTGTTTTTTTCGGAAACTTCCCCTTGCGTAAGCCTATTATAATGCGGGTATGTGCTTCCATCCATATACGCCTGCCAAATTGCTGTTTCCTGTTCATTTTTAGCAAAGGACATAGAAAAAATGTTATTCAGGCAAAAAACATGACATTTCATGACGAAATCCACAGGTTTTCCACCTGCAATGTACTCTCTTGAAAAATCAGGACCACCGGCTTAGCCGGTGGTTTGCTCTGCCCCTAGAAGGGGCTCTTACCAGCTGCGCTTGCAAGCGCATTGAAAGTCCGCCAAGTGCTCTACTTTCTCAACTGCCGCCCTTGGCGGCT